>JAFUBU010000037.1 GCA_017460045.1 Candidatus Saccharimonadota bacterium | reverse complement strand
CCTCCTTTCTTGAGAAGGAAATAGCCCTTAGAGGCTAGGTCGGTTACGTTTGTGTTTGCAAGCTTGAAACATAAACTTTACTCTTTATGAGTGTAACATCGAGCTTAAATCTAACTGAGATGAATATTGCGCAACTAGGTTGCTAAGCCCCCGTTAGGCTGCAAAAATCCGCCCTTTTTAGGGCGGATTTTTGGTGGGTAGCAAGGTACAGGGGCCTCGTAGACAACTTCATCATTCTGGTCTACCGCATAAATTGGATTTTGGTGGAATTTACCCGGACGACTATCAGCTAGTAGGGAATATCGCGCCAGATGGGATATATTACTAATTTGTCGAGGGTATTAGCCCTCGGCTTTGGCTGGGGGCTTTTTCTTAGGGCGATAGTGTGGTATAATATACAACAAATGGTACGTTAAGAGGTGGTGCTGGTTTCTCGCGTTTCTCGGAAAGGAGTAGAGATGGGCAGAAGTAAGAAGAGATACAATGCAGCAGTTGACCAAATATTAGCAATAAAAGAACGATTCGGAGGGCGGATGCCAACGGTAAGAGAGCTGGCGAATGACCCGGCGGTTGATTTGGTGCAATTAGCAAATGATCTAGAGGTAAAACCCGCAGCAGTTACGATTGAAGTACTACGAGAAGTACGTAGGAGGGAGGGGCAATCAGAGAAAATGACATTTGTTTTTCCAGGTCGGTCGCCGATGTCAAACCCGGAGAAAAGATATTTAGGAGCGGCAATTAAAGCGCAGGAGGCGAACGATTGCTTATGGAAATCTACAAAACAGAAGAGACACAGAGAGCCACACTAACATAATCCCCAGTTATCTGGGGATTTTTATGATATAATATAGTTAGTATCAAAGTGGGAGATAGGAACTTTAAGGTTTTGGTGCTAATTTATCTGGACAATTCTGGAGAAAGGAGGGGTACACGTGACAGAGGCAGAAAAAGCCGTCAAGGTCGCTGAGGCGGAAGCCGAGAAGAAGCGACGATATGACGAAGCAGTTGACGTATTCTTGCGGAAGCAAAAAGAGCTCGGGGGAAGAATGCCTGAGGAAAGAGATTTCAAGAAAGACTCCATGGTCAACTTGAGGCAATTGATTAAAGACCTCGGCAAAGAGGGCTACGCAGCGGCGGTAATTGAAGTATTAAGAGTGAGACGCGAACGCAACGGCGAGGAACGAGAAATTGTAGGCCCAAGTAGCCAGCAGATGCAGAGGTTAAAATTAGTTGACCCTGAAAAATATGCGCAACAAATAGCGCGACGGGAGAGAAGAAGAGCGAGAGAGCGGAAGAACGCAACTCGTATCATCGAAGAACGGGAACAAGGACGGGCGAAACCAGCAGAAAATAGTTTAGAACAGGAGGCGATGGTGATGACGAAGGAAGAAATGGCAACAGAGGTAGTTCAAGAGGAAAAGGTAGTCCAGGAAAACGTGGGAGTCAGCGTAGAGATAGCGCAAGAGGAAAAGGCGGTTCAGGAAAATGCGAAAACCAGCGCAGAACCGACCGAGCGGAAGAAAGGAAGCCGCAGGGGCAAGCAGTATACGTACGCAGAGATTTGGGAATACGCGAAGAAGTTCGACTTGGCGCATTTGTCGGACGGCGAAATCCGTCGGATGAGAAATCAAATTGGCGGGCCGTCATCAGCAACGATCTCTCGGGCGCTTGGCTTGAAACAGTATTGGGCTGCGCAACTGAACTGCGAAACGGCAGAGGAGGCGCAGAGTCTCTTGGCGGAGTTTTTGGCACGGGATGAAAAGCTGGGAGAGTCGCCGCAGGGGCCGTCGCATAGGTCATCATATGAGCCGGAAGACGCGCTAATCAAGCCCATAAAAATCGTTACGCTCGAAGATATTAACGAGCTTTTGAAGCCGGGAGGAGCGATCGACAGGATGTATCAGATATCGGATGATTTTATTGCAAATCTTAGAGGGATTGTATACGTCGGAGATATCCCGGTAGAAATCAGAATTAAGGCGGAGAAAATTTAGCACCAAAAATCCCTAGACGCTAGGTCTAGGGATTTTTTATTGGGCCCTAAGCGGCTTTTTTCGCAGGACCGCGCTTGCTAAGGCGTCCACCTTTAGCACCAGCGATACGAGCGAGAGCACGGTTAGCGGCGAAGCCGCCGGTGTGGCCATTTTGGCCACCCTTTTGGCCGATGCGAGCATAAAACTCGGGACCATATTTGGCTCTGTTAGTAGCAGCCGCTTTAAGGCCGCCAGCTTTAGTTCCAGCCATAGTAAATGCTCCGTTCTGCCCACCGATTAACTATTAAAATACCCTTAATTTAGGATTGACTACATTATATCATACCGCTTTAGTTTTGTCAATATGATTTTTTGGTAAAATATGTCATAATTTTTTGTATTCAGCCGAACACTAAAATTTATTTTTCCCGAACAATTTTTCAAAAAAGGTCTTGACATTATGCTCAACGTGATATAAAATAGAGGCAGATTTGAGTACGTTCTGCGAGAGTACTCAAACGATATGACCTTTGAATCGCCCGGCAAAATAGCGGGCGATTCCTCTTTTTAGCACGCTCTACTTCTTCAGAAGGTGCGCTACTCATTCGCCGTACCTATAGTACGGCTCATTGCGTTGCTCCTTCTTCATCGTATAGCGTTGCTAAAAAGAGAAATCGAGTTAGCTAAGGTTTTATGAGGTTGACGAAGGCGGAGAGTAGGAGGGTATGAAGGTTGATCATGATAACGAATCCGACGATAGCGATGATGATACCCCAGAATTTAACGCGGTCGTAGGAGGCGACGCCGCTTGCGAAATTGTCGGCGATTTGGCGGTAAAAGAGGACGATAGCTCCGCCGGCGGCAAAAATCAAGAAGCCGACGAACACCCAACCGAAAGAAAATTGCCAATTCATGATGTAATTATAACAAAATGGGGTAAAAATGGCAATAATGGGTTGATTTTTGGGAGGAGGTAGTGTAAAATTATTCTGTAGATTAACATTTTGGGGATATAGCTCAGCTGGTTAGAGCGCTATACTGATAATGTAGAGGTCTGTGGTTCGAGCCCACATATCCCCACCATACATGGGGTAGCCTTCGTCCCCCCGTAGGCTACTCCACCATTTTGTGTTATTGGGGCGTTAGCTCAGCTGATTAGAGCGCCGCCTTTGCAAGGCGGAGGTCAAGAGTTTGAATCTCTTACGCTCCACCAAATTCTTACTAAAATTGCCCAATAGGGCATTTTTTCGTGTTTGCTCTATGTATAATAGCGCTGCGCACGAAGAAAATACCCTCTTGAACGATTTTAGTTAAGAATTTATAATATACAGTATGGATTTTAATGAATATCAGAGGCTAGCGAAGCGGACGGATTTAGATAAGACCGGGGCGACAGATCAAGTAATGTACCCGGGGTTTATGGATAAAATTTTAGGGCTTTCGGGGGAGGCGGGGGAATTTACAGATAAAGTAAAGAAAATTGTTAGAGACAAGGAGGGGAAGATTTCGCCGGAAGACAAAGAAGAATTGATAAAAGAATTAGGAGATGTACTTTGGTACGTGGCGCTAGTAGCGGAATATATGGGGATTTCGCTCGAAGAGGTAGCCGAGAAAAATATCGCCAAGCTAGCAAGCCGACAAAAGAGGGGGACGCTCATGGGGTCGGGGGACAATAGGTAAAGAGACCCTGGCTTTTGAATTGATTACAATAAGGGCAACGCCAGATTTTATCAGAGCCTTGATACATGGTTGTCTTGCAGAAAGGGCATTTGGATTTTTGGTGGAGCCAGTCGCGGTAGGTATCGAGCTGGTCTTCGGCGAAGTCGTCGTCCCAAGGGGGGAGGTCGGGGTAGCGGGCGGAAACTCGACAGGCCGCGTAGGCCTTTTTAGCCTCTTGCCAAGCAAGGGCCTCAATTTTTAGCCGCTCGACGGCGAGATCGTAGCGGTATCTTTTAGAGAGGGCGTGGCCGAGCTCGTGAAAAATTAGGAGAGGAGTTTTTTCGCCTTCGTCGGGGCCGATGACGATAGTCTTCGGAGGGCGGAAGGAAAAACGTCGGCCGGAGATAAAACGAAAGTCGGGGTAATCTTTTTGAAGTCTCTCAACTAGGGAATTAGACACCGCGAGATTTCTCCTTGGCGTAGAGATGCATACCATGGGTAACGGCCTCCTTGGGGGACTTGGCGGGGCGGATACGAGGGAGTTTTGTATCGGAGAGCTCAGCTTTTAAGAGTTGTTTTAGAAAACGGCTATAATGGCGGAAACGGAGGGCAAGCGGGCCGCCGATGACGATGGTGTCAGGGCGTTCGTCCTTAATAATGTCAACAAGGCCGAGACAGATACGGGCAGCAATATCTTGGTACTTAGCCTTACCACGGATAGAGGTAGCGATGACGCCGTAGTGAGCCTCGAGAGCTTTACAGGAGGCGATGTCTTCCCACTCGAGTTTTTGGCCCTCGTAAGTATAGAAGCGATGGCCAGGTTCAAAGTTGGAGGAATTCGGCTCGATCAATTTAGTTTTTTCGGCGATACCGCCGCCGATGCCGGTAGAGAAGGTCAGATAAATGGTTCTGCCTGAATAAAATTTTGACTCATAAACCGCGCCGAGGGAAGCGTCGTTTTCAAAGTAGACTGGACAACTGAACAATTTTTTTATTACATTTTCGATAGGGGGGTTGTGCCAAGAGGGGCGATTGCCAAAAGACTCCGGAATATTGTTTTTTACAACGCCCGGAATGGCAACAACGATACATTCTGGGGAGACGTTGTGAAATTGTTTCAAATGAGTAAATAATGTATTCAGGAAGTCGCGTAGACCGGTCGGCGTCGAGAATTTGTCGCGGCGAGAAAGCCGGCCCTTATCGCTCATGCAGGCGATTAAAGTTTTTGTACCTCCAATATCAATACTCAAATAGCTCATAAAATGATTATACCACTCGAAAATGGATTTAAAAGTCTTTACTTGTATGACGATGTGGGGTATAATAGAAGAAGTTTCGGGTTCGTTCATAGGGATTGAAATTGAGAACGCCGAAACTGGCTCAGGACGCTTTGGGGGCGGACAATTTGAATTTCTATGAACGAACCTGAAGGAAGGAAAGTTTTATTATGGCAGATGCCAAAAAATATACGATGGACGAGTTGCTCGAGGGGGCGGGCGAGGAGCTCAACCAGATTGTAACGGGGGATACAGTAACCGGCAAGGTTTTGTCGATTAAAAAGCACGAGATTTTGATTGATCTCGGAGCGAGAGGGGTCGGGATGATCCCGAGAAAAGAGGTCGCGTTTGCGAAAGATATAGAGGTCGGGCAGGAAGTAACTGCATCGGTAATCGATTCAGAGATGGACGATGGGATGATTTTGCTTTCGATGCGCAAGGCGGCGAAAGATAAAGGTTGGGACGAAATCGCAAGCAAACTCGAGGCGGGCGAAATCGTCGAAGTCGTACCGTTTGATGCTAACCGGGGCGGACTTTTGGTCGAATACGAAGGTATTCGCGGGTTCTTGCCGGTTTCGCAGCTTTCGGCAGAGCATTATCCGAGAGTCGGCTCTTCGGACAAGGACGAGATTCTACAACGTCTCAATGCGCTAGTTGGGCAAGGTATTAAAGTAAGGATACTCGACGCTTCGAAGAGAGACAATAAGTTGATTTTCTCCGAGAAAGAAGCGATTAAAGATGCGCTCGCGGCGCGATTCGCAGAAATGAACGTCGGCGACGTCATTAAAGGGCTCGTAACTGGGGTTGTAGACTTTGGCGTATTCGTTAACGTCGACGGGGTTGAAGGGCTAATCCATATCTCTGAGATTTCCTGGGAGAGAGTAAACAGCCCGTCTGACTACGTCAAGGTCGGTGATACGATTGAGGCGAAGATTATCGCGATTGATAAGGAACGCTTGTCGCTCTCGATGAAACAGCTCAAGGAAGATCCTTGGCTGTCGGAAGTAGACGGACTCAAGAAGGGTTCAAACGTCGAAGGGACGGTGACGAGAATTACGCCGTTTGGGGCGTTTGTCCAGATTTCGCCGGCGGTCGAGGCGTTGGTGCACGTTTCGGAGCTCGGCGAAGGGAACGATGTCGATCCAGAGAAGGTCTTTACGCTCAATGAGCGGAAGGAGTTCCGAATACTCGATATTGACAAGGACAATCGCAAAATCTCCTTGACGATTGCACGTTAGCGCGAATTGCTTCTTCAGAAGGTGCGCTCCTCGCTAGCCGTACGTTTAGTACGGCTAGCTCCGGTGCTCCTTCTTCATCGCACTTCATCGCTAACGTGCAATCGTGCTACTCCCGCTTCATCGCATAGCATCCCTACCGAGCAATCGTATCGACTTCCTCGGCGGCGGGCTCGTCGTCGGGGAAGTTTTGATATTGGTCGGCAATATCTTCGGGCGGGGCCGGGAGCTCAATTTCGGGGGCATAATAATTTTCGTAGCGGACCTGCTCGGGCTCGGGAGGAGTTTCGTTTTCAATCTTGACCGGGACCTCTTTCTCGACTTCGACGGTCTTAACGACCTCTTTTTCAACAGTTTTAACGACTTCTTTGGGGACTTCTTTGATGACCTCTTTTTCAACGACGACCGGGACGGCGACGGGGGCGTTGTAAGTCGGAGCAGTTTCGGTCGTAGGAGTTTCGGCGACCGGCTCTTCGGAGGCTGCAGACGAAGACTCTTCCTTCGAGGCGTTGTCCTCGGCGACGTCGCCAAGGACGGGAATTTCAACGTTGTCGGCGGGAAGAAAAGCGAACGGCTCGGAATCAGGGAGATTAGGGATATTAGAGATATTAGGGTCGTCGTTGGTAGGGCCAAGTAGCTTGGCAAAGCCAAGAGTAGCAAGAACAAGAACGATAGTTGTAGCGTAAATGGTAACGAGCGCGACGGAGGTTGGCTTACTAAAGTAAATTTTGGAGAAATCAAATCCAGATTCGATACTACGTTTTATGCGGTTAATACGAAGATTTTTAGCCATGTCACACACTCTTATTTTGTTGTAAATATGATAGCATAAACAGGGGAAGAAAGCAAGAACGAGGTGAGGATTTTTGTGGTATAATGGGATTATGTTTTGGAAAATGTTGATAGTCTTCTTGGTATCGATGGTACCGGTTATCGAGCTTCGAGGGGCTGTACCGATCGGAATCGGGCTAGAGATGGGGATACCGGAGTGGGCGGTGCTGCTGATTGCGGTAGCGGGGAATATGTTGCCGGTACCGTTCATCTATAAATTTGCACGGAAGTTTTTGAGTTGGGGGGCAGAGAGGGAGTGGAAGCCGCTCAAGAAATTTTGTAATTTTTGGCTAAATAGGGGAGAGAAAGCTGGGAAGAAACTCGAGGCGAAGGCGGGGAACGGAGTATTTGTCGCGCTGCTACTCTTCGTCGGTATCCCGATACCGGGGACGGGGGCGTGGACGGGGACGCTGGCGGCGAGTATGCTAGACCTCGGCTATAAAAAGTCGGTGCTAGCGGTCCTTGGCGGAGTATTACTCGCGGGGGCGATTATGTTGTTTTTATCCATGGGAGTCTTTGGGGCGATACGATAAACGAGGTTTCCGCTCAAAAACGATTTTTGATTTTGCGGAGTAAGAGTTTTCGATAACTTAAGACGAGGCGGAAACCGCCGATATATTCTTCGGAGATACCTTTTAAGCCGCTTTTGAAATGAAGCAGAGGGTTTTCGGGGGTAAAGTCGCCTTCCATGCCATAGAGATTGAGGCGAGTCTGGTTGAGCTCGAGACACTTTTCGAGGTTGAAGCCCTTAATAGCGACGGAGCCGTTGTAGTGCTTATTTTTTTCGATGGTGCCGGCGACGAAAGCGACGAATTCATTGGGGTGGAGAATGTCGACTTCGGAGGAGACGAGCTCGCCGTTGTCTTTTCTCCTAGCTTCGACGAAGATGGCGTTTTCGCCAAAAGCGTCCCAGAGATCCTCAAAGTATTTGACGTCGCGGGTATGGACGCCGTTTCGCCTGTCGCTTTCCTCAAGGGCGGTAAGCCATTCTCGGAGCTCTTTTTTATCTTTGAGAACTTTAATATCGAGCTCGCGAGCGGTCTTGTGGAGCTTTTTTCGAGTCGAGGAGTTTAGAGAAAGCTCGACATCGCGCATGGTCTCGAGGCCGGTCAAATCTTTAGAGAACATCCAACGGTTGGCCTTGTTTTCGATTTTAGTAGTAAAACCTTCATGCTTGAAACCGTACTTCTGGAAAGTCTCAAAGATTTTTTGACGGTCCCATTCTTTAACTTTGCTACCGTCTAGCTCGCGGAGGGAGAGGAGGAGAGGAGGGAAGACTTCAAGCTGGGTGAAATGGCGTTCCTTGGCGAAAGCGACGAGGGCGGAAAGGAAGGGGTCTAATACGTCGGAGAAAGTTTTGGGGTGAGCGGCGGGGCTACCAGGGAAGCGGTCGTCATCTCTGGAATAGTCGAGAATAGGCCCCATTTGGATAAGGGCCTCCCCATTTCGTTCGATAAGGAGGGCGGCGGCTTTGACTCGATTTTTCTCTTTGAGACCGAGGAGATAAGTATGCCAGCCCATTTTTTCGCGGAGCTTGGCTCGGGCAGCACTCTGGTAGAAATTGCCGAGAGGGTGGCTTTGCTCGAATTTGGTAAATTCTTGGGGAGAGAGGATAGTTAGTTCCATAAGTATATTTTAGCCACTTTTGAGTTTTTTGGCAACTTTTGATAGGTCAGTAAATTGTGATATAATGAGATTAGCATAAAAGGAGTAAGTTATGAATAACAAAGCTAAGAAATCGATTTTGCCGATTGTAATTGGTATGGTAGCGATTGTAGCGGTAGTCGGGGTTGTTTGGATGATCATGAGTCGGGGGAATAATGATTCGGGCTCTTCCGATTCGACCTCGACGAATTCTACGGGCGTAGACGACGCGACGAAAGTAACGGCAGATGAATTGGCGGCGGATAAGGTCAGCGAGACGGTCGGGTTTGGAGATTATACGGCGATGTTCACGCTTTCGAAAGCGATTCAGAACGGGCAAAAGATCGGCGCGATTGTTGAAGTCGAAGGGCTAGTAAGCCATAAGTTGAGCTCTTACAGCATAGTCCAAGAAAATCCAAAGAAGGAAGAGGAAGGGGAAATGAGCCAGGTCGGGACGGTTTTTACGATTCAGGACGGCGAGAGTGCGGACTACCCGAAGGACGGCGACAGGATAAAGATTACGGCGAAAGTAATGGAAGTAAGTCCGCTCAACTTTCAGCTAGTAACTTTGAAGGATTTTGTAAAGGTCGTTGAGTAAATAATCCAAGCCTCGAAATCAGAATAAAAAGCTAGACCCTGCGGGGTCTATTTTTTATTCTGGCTCCCCGGACTGGATGTCGTGCGCGCTTCGCGCGCACTCTCTCGTCGCGTCGCCTCGGAAAGAGAAAAACTATGTTTTTCTCTTTCACTCGTCTCCTAACGAGACGAACCAGCAAGCTGGTTCGCATCCAAGCCCCGCAAAAACACAAATAAAAACAATGCCCTCCGGGCATTCTTTCTATTTGTGGCTCCCCGGACTGGATTCGAACCAGTAACATTTCGGTTAACAGCCGAACGCTCTACCATTGAGCTACCGGGGAAAGTAATTATATTATACTCTACTAGCGCGAGATTTACAAGGGTTTATTTTAACGGAGTTTTCGGTTGTGTAAAGAAATAGTTTGTGGTATAATGGGGAGAGTTTTTAATAGAGGAAATATGCAGGAGAAAGTCATTCAGATTACTGGTTCGATTACGGTAGACGAGCTCGCGAACGCGCTCGGTCTGTCGGTAACGACGCTGATTGGGCAACTATTCAAAGAAGGAATAGTCGCGACAATTAACCAGCGACTGGATTTTGATACGGCCTCGATTATTATTGATGAGCTTGGAATCGAGGGAGTACGACTCGAGAAGAAGAATTCCTCGACGCAGATTAGCCATGAACAGCGAGAGCTCTCGGACCATGCGGTCGAGCGACCGCCGGTCGTGGCGGTAATGGGCCACGTCGACCACGGTAAGACAACTTTGCTAGATACTTTGCTACATAAAAAGACGGTTGAAGGGGAAGCCGGAGGAATTACGCAACATATTTCGGCGTATCAACTTAAATATAACGATAGACTAATTACTTTCCTCGATACGCCGGGGCATGAAGCTTTTGCGGCGATCCGCCAACATGGGGCGATGCTGACCGATATTGTCGTCATCGTCGTCGCGGCGGACGACGGGGTAAAGCCGCAGACGATCGAGGCGATTAAGTTTGCGCAAGGAGCGAATGCGAAGATTATCGTAGCGATTAATAAAATCGACCGCGAAGGGGCGGATGTGCCGCGGACGATGGCGGATTTGGCGCAGCATGGACTTCAGCCGGAGGAATGGGGCGGAGATATTACGATGGTACCGATTTCGGCGAAGCAAAATCAAAATCTTGATAAGCTACTAGACATGATTTTATTGACGGCGGACCTTGAGGAGCTAAAGGCGGACGTCGATATCCCGAGCGAAGGGCTAGTAATCGAGTCGCACATGGAGACTGGGAAGGGCTCGGTCGTAAATCTCTTGGTAACGGGCGGAGAATTGAAGACCGGCGAGTTTATCGTCGCGGGGAATACTTATGCGAAAGTACGGACGATGGTCGATTTTCGAGGGAAGCCGAAAGGGAAAGCCCTGCCGAGTACGCCGGTTACGGTAACTGGCTTTAAAGAGTTGCCGAATTTCGGGGATAGGTTTATTGAGGTAGCGGACGAAAAGGCGGCGCGAAAGATGGCCCTGCTCAACGCGAATGCTTCGGCGGACGCGAGCGCTTCGGCGAACGTAACTTCGACGGATTTGCTCCGGATGATGACGAAAGCGGATAACTCAAAGGTCTTTAACGTCCTGATAAAGGGCGATGTACTTGGGTCGGTAACGAGCGTAGTCGATAGTTTGAAGATGATTGATACGGGCGGAGAGATTACTTTGAATATCGTTGCGACGGGGGTCGGAGACGTGACGGAAAACGACGTCTATATGGCGACCGGGGAAAATACGGTTATTTATGGCTTTAACGTCGGCGTACCGATTAATATTTCCAAGATGGCGGCGCGAGATAATGTCCCGATTAGATGCTATAAAGTAATTTATGAATTGTTGGATGATGCGAAGAAAGAGATGAGCAAGTTGCTCGATGCGGAGATTGTCGAAACTCCAGTCGGGAAAATGAAGATTAAAGGGGTCTTTAGGACCGAGCGGACTGCGATTATCGCCGGGGGCGAGGTAACGGAAGGAAAGTGTGAACCGGGGGTATTGGCGAGAATAATTCGCGGAAAAGAGATAATCGGAGAGGCGAAAGTCGAGAGTGTTCAGAAAGAGAAGATGGGCGTTTCGGAATTAATTTCGGGCGAAATCGGCGGGTTGGCGCTTTCGACGGAGCATAAAATCCAGCTCGAAATCGGCGACAAGCTAGAGTTCTTTACGCGCGAAGAAAAGAGGAAGGAGCTCTAGTGGAAGTCATCACTACTCCAGACCCGAGACTCCGAAAGCGCTCGACAAAGGTACGGCCGGGCGACCCAGAGGTTGCAAAAATTATTGAAGAGATGCGAAAGAATACGCTCGAATGGGAAAAAGAGCATCAGCACGAGCTTACGGCTGCGATGGCGGCGCCGCAGCTTGGGGTAAATATGCGGGTAATTATTGTTCGCGACGATTTCGACGATAAGGACAACCACCATTTTACAGCACTACTCAACCCAGAAGTGATTAAGGCCGAAGGAAAGATTGTTTCGGACCAGGAAGGATGTTTGTCGGTTCCGAAATATTACGGGGCGGTCCCGCGGCCGGAGAAAGTTAAAATTAAGGCGCTGCTCGAGGACGGGCGAGAAGTCCGAATCAAGGCGGATGGGTTTCTTGCGCGAACCTTACAACATGAAATCGACCATCTAAACGGGATTTTATTCATTGATCATATCAAAGACGATAAGGACGCATGGTTCTATATTGACGAGAAAGACGGCGAGCTTCGGCCAGTAGAAGATTTTGCGGAAATCGAGAATAATAAGGACCTGTGGCCGGATGACTAAGCCGAAGGTAATATTTTTTGGAAACGGGCCGCTCGCGACGGCGGTTTTTGGGGGGTTGAAGGACAAGATTGAGCTAATATTTTGGGCGAAGAAAAAGGAAGATTTGGGCGAGGTAGAGAAAATCGTCGGTAGCTCTGAGCAAAAAATTTATGCGGTATTGGCGTCGTACGGGGTAATTATTCCAGAGCGGGTATTAAATTTGTTCGAGCCGGAGGGGATTATAAATATTCATCCGTCGTATCTCCCGGACCTTCGGGGGCCGTCGCCGATCGAGACGGCGATACTAAGAGGGGACATAGAGTTTGGTGTATCGGTAATGAAGTTGGCCCTAAAGATGGACGCGGGTCCGATTTATTATCAGACGAAGTACGAATTTAATAAATTTGTTCAGAAGGCGGAGATTTATGATACGCTTGGAAAAATCGGCGGGGAATGGGTCGGAGAGAATTTACTCAATTTGCCGGAGCCGATTTTGCAGGACGAAGCGGAAGCGACTTATTCGAAGATGCTTGATACTTCGATGGCGAAGTTGAAACCGGAAGAGCAGACGGCGGAAGAGATGTTTGACCAAGTCCGAGCCTTTGCGGGATTTCCAAAAACGAGATACGAATTTTTTGGTAAAGATTGTATTGTTCTTTCGGCGCATGTTGCAAATGAAGTTGATAAATTGAGTATTCGGGGGAAAGATGGCTTGTATCTCGTGGTTGATGAGGTGCAGCCGGCGGGAAGAAAACCGATGAACTCAAAGTCTTTTATTAATGGGTATGGTTGTAAGGAAAAGGCGTAAACACTTCTCCAGACGCTACTCGCCGCCCGCTACCGCCGAATTTTTACAACGTTCATCCTATCCTCAGGACTCTTATGGCGAGGAATCTAGGGGGAGTCCTTCGGATAGGTGAATGTTGTAAAAATTGCGGGGCGAGT
>JAFUBU010000036.1 GCA_017460045.1 Candidatus Saccharimonadota bacterium | reverse complement strand
ATCAGTGTCCGCTCGATGTGAATTCCCTGTTCGTCCAGATAATCTCCGAGTTCGGCGAACAGAAGTTGCAACTCCAGCGGGTGGGTGGCGCCGAGACCGTTGACGACGGCGATGACGCGGTCGCCTTCGGCGGAAACGTAAACGTTAGATAGACCGACAAGGCTCAAGCAGAAGACGCTAGCGGCAATAATAAATTTAATGGTTTTTTTCATTAGATTCTCCTCTCTTCTTGTTGATTACTTTTAGCGGGGCCCTCGGAACTCCCACCCTCCTTGGTCTTGCGGCGCTTAACGATACGCGAAACGAGCCACGTTACGAGCGCTACAATAACTAGGATAATAATTAGCATAAGCCAGAGCGGGCAGATAATAACGAGCTTCCGGGTAACCGAGGTCTGGCCGAGATATTCGATAGATTGTTCGACGGTAAAGACGCCAAGATGCGGAGCGCCGTCCCAGCTAATCGAGTAGAAACGACGGGTATCGGGAATAATATCGACGAAGCGATTAGGATTTTGCTCGTTATTATAAACGGTCTCGTTCGAGCCGAGCGGCCAGACCTTTACGATATAAGTCGCAGTCGACTCGACGTTGCCGGTATTCTCGACGAGCGAGGAAACCGTCAGCGGAGGCTCGAAGGTAAAGGTATTGACGTCGTTGTTAATAATACTACCGCTCTGGCGCGTAGCGCCGGAGATATCGGCGTAAAGAATCATCGCAAGACGATTAACGGTCTCAATAATCGAACCCTGGACGCTACTATCGGCAGTCTCGGCGGTAATCGCCGCATATTGTCCGCCGGAAGGGACGTCCTTCGGGACGGTAATCGTAAAGGGGATGTCAACCGAAGACTTAGCCTTCAAAGTACCGGTTTTTAGATTTTCGTCGATAGTTACCCAGTTGAACATCTTCGTATAATCGTTGGAGACGCTCTCGTAGTCGGCGTTGTAATCTTGGTCTACAACGCTATACGGGGAAACGTCGACCTTATAAGTAAAGTCTTCCGTCCCGATATTTAAGACCTTAAAGGACGAGACGAACGATTGGCCCGGCTCGAGCTTGAGCTTTTGTTTAACCGGGGATATACCGAGGTGGATCGGCTTTTCGTCCGACGAGTCCGCATAGACCGGGCGACTGGATAATAATGAGTAACCTCCTAGCGTAAGTGCCGCGATAAAGACACCTAAGATGAATTTTCTGTATTTTATAGCCATTGGCCTCCTTGATTATGTATCTATTATACATAAGGAGATTTTAGATTTCAAGAGTAAAATATACAACTACAAAAACCGCCCCGTAGGGCGGTTCTCTAGACCTGAGTTATTTTACGGCGGCGGTATAAGTAAGGGTCGTCGTATAGACATCCGGGGTCGTAGTCGCGGCGGTCTTGAAGTGGTAAGTAACCGTCGTATCTTCGTTGTCGGCGACATTGTCGCTGGTCGCTAAGCTGATTTTCTTGCCAGAAATAGCCTTAAAGGTATCATCGACCGAGAGGGCCCAACCTTCGCTCGCCGAACCGTAGTTAGCGCCAACGTAGGCGATGGTATTGTCGGGGTCTTCGCCGATAAGCGCACCGTTGCTCGAAGAGGTTTCCGCAGAAAGCGTGTAGCCAGAAGCCGAGTTTGAAGTCACAGTAGCGACAGTAGTTTTGTCTTCGCTAGATTCGCTAGTCAAGACCGCGGCCGAGACAGAGCTACTGTCAAGAGCCATGGTAATAGTCGAGCCGACCGAAAGTTGGACGTTGACCGCCTTGGAATCGGAATCCGTAACGGCATAGCTCGTCATTGGGACGACAGCCGCACCGAGCGCAGCCACTACACCCAAGCCGACAAACATTTGTTTTGTTTTCATTTTTACTCCTTTTTGTTTGTAAATGTTTATTTTTGTCAAATATGACCTTTTGTACCTCTATTTTAGCATAAGCGAATTTTAATTGCAAGGTTTTTCAAAGACTTTTTTAATTAATTTTGAAAATTTTTCTAGTCAAGTTAGCGCAAAGGAAGAAGGCGAGCTCCGACAAGACGATAGTTGCGCCGGTCGGGGTATCGAGAAGATACGAGGCGACGAGGCCGATAAAGAGGGCGAGCAGGGAGATGACGGCGCTCGAGAGGACAACGGCTTTGTAGCTAGTCGCGAGCTGTTTAGCGGAGAGGACCGGGAAGATAATCAAGGCGGAAATGAGGAGTGCGCCCATCAAACGCATACCGAGGACGATAACAACCGAGCAGAGGACAGCAAAGACGAGATTGTAGAGCTTGGTATTTTGGCCGATTGACCTAGCGAAAGTCTCGTCGAAAGTAACTGCGAAGATACGATGGTAGAAAATAACGAAGAGCGGCAAGACGAGAGCCGCCAGAAGAATCGCGACGACTACGTCGGCGTTGCCAAGAGAAAGAATACTACCGAAGAGGTAATTGTTGATATCGACGTTGGATCCGGCGAGCGAGACGGCGAAAGTCCCGAGAGCGAGAGCGCTCGTCGAGATAAGCGCAATCATAGCGTCGCCACTAAACTTACGACTTTCGCCTAGTCGAAGAATGAGCGTCGAGGTAAGAACGACAATCGGCAAGGCGACCGGAAGCGGAGCGAGGCCCAGGACCGAGGCGATAGCAAAGGCGCCAAAAGCGACATGGGAAAGGCCGTCGCCAATCATAGAATTTTTGCGGAGGACGAGCGGGACGCCAATAAGCGCGGCGGAAAGCGAGAGTAATAGGCCGACGACGAGCGCCTTAATCATAAAATCATACGAGAACATCTCTACTAGGCTATTCATGATGGACCCTCTTCAAGAATTCTTTAGTCGAGCCGAAGAAAATAGTCTCGTCGCGGAGGGAGAGAATTTTATCACCAAGGAGATTGTCGTGGTCGAGATCATGGGTAACCATAATAATAGCGAGCCGCTCGCGCCGATTTAGCTCGGCGATAATTTTATAAAGGCCGTCTTTAGAGGTCTTGTCGAGATTGTTGGAAGGCTCATCGAGAATAAGTAGCTTCGAGGAAGAGAGCAAGGCGCGAGCGAGGAGGACTTTCTGCTTCTGGCCGCCGGAGAGGCGGGCGAAGTTTTCGCAGGCGAGATTTTCGATTTTGAGGAGCTTTAGTTTTTCGAGCGCCGCTTGTTTATCGTCTTTCGAATAGAAGACGCGACCAGGATTTTTGGCAAGAGCCCCCGACAAGACAATCTCGAGAACCGAGGCCGGGAAGTAGGGGTCGACCTTGGTTTCTTGCGGCATAAAACCGATTTCGCGCCGATTTAAGTTGTAGATAATTTCCCCCTTCTGGGGCGAGATCAGGCCGAGCAGCCCCTTAATAATAGTAGTCTTCCCTGAGCCGTTCGGGCCGACGATGCAGATAAAATCGCCCGCCGCGATTTTGAGACTCAAATTTTCGACGACGGTAGTCTTACCGTAGCCGAGGGAAAGATTTTTAGTCTCGAGTAGGATCATCTCAGAGCCTCCTCTAGGGTCTCGAGATTTTTAGTCATAATATCAAGATAGGTACGGCCGCCCTCGAAATCGTCTTCGGAAATATTATGGGCGCTATGAAGCTCGAGGGTCTTGGCGCCGGTAGCGGTAGCGATAGTCTCGGCAACCTTTCGATTACTTAGCTCGAGATAGAAGACGACCGGGATTTTTTCGGATTTGACTTGGTTGATGAGGAAGGCGAGAGTCTTGGCGCTCGGCTCGGTCTGCTCGGAGCAACCGGGGAAGGCAGCGTAATATTTAAGGTCGTAATCTTCGACGAAGTAGCGAAACGGGAAGCGGTCGCCGAAAACGATAGTATTCCTAGTCGTATTTTTTACAACGGACTGAATTTTTTGGTCAAGGGAGGCTAGTTGGTCGGTATAGGACTTGGCGTTTTGCTCGTACTGGGTCTGATGGCGCGGGTCAGGCTCGACGAGGTCGTTCTTGATTTGATTGATAATTTTAGCGGCGTTTCTGAGGCTAGTCCAGACGTGTTCGTCGATTTCGACCTCATCCTCGGCCTCAGCTTCATCCGAGTTCTCCATTCCTTCGACCGTTTCTTCTTCGACAGTTGCAACTATGTTTGTCATTTTTACAATCTTTGTATCGTCTAAGTCTTTGATAAGATTCTCGACCCAGGCGTCCGATTCCCCGCCGGTATAGATAAAGAGGCTACTGGATTTAACCGCCTTAATGTCCTCCGGGGTCGGTTCGAAATCATGGACCTCCGCGCCGGGACTGACGAGCATCTGGAGGCTAATACCGGGGACGTCTCTAACGACCGCGCGGGCGAAATCATAGCCGGGGAAGTTAACGGCGACGATATTGAGAGTCGCCTGCGTCTCGCTACCCCGGTTAATAAACAGTAGCCCGCCGAGCAGTAGTACGGTAAAGACGATAACAGTAACTAAAGCTTTTGCAGTTTGTTTCATTGTAATAATTATACCATACTGACTCAGTGCGTGACTAGACATCGCTCGCTACGCTCGCTCACCTCGCTGCGAAGACTCGGAAAGCAAAAAGCGAGCTTTTTGCTTTCGCTCGCTTTCTTGCGAGGACGAACTACGTTCTCGTCTAGTCACGATATCTGCTTTTTTGAGAATGAAAGCCGGCAGATTGGTCTTTTCTTCGTGCGTAGCGCTATTATTGATAGAGCAAGCACGAAAAAAGGCCGAGATGCCGGCTTTCAACTCAAAAAAGTGGTGCACCTGACTAGACTCGAACTAGCACAGCCTTTCGGCCACTACCACCTCAAGGTAGCGTGTATACCAATTTCACCACAGGTGCATGGCTAGATTATATCACGAGTAAATTCAAAAGTAAAGGCTTATGGCGTACGGTTTTTGGGGACGCGGTCGGTCGACCAGTAGTTAACGTCAACAAAGCGGTCGACGGCGGTAACGAGACGGTCATCTTCGGAGAAAGTACGGATGTTTTTACTGACAAAGTAAGAAAGATTAACCTGGTAAATTCCGACCGCCGGAGCGTCCTCGACCCACTGTTCAAGGAAGGACTCGTACTTGGCGGCGCGGAGGGCCGGATCAATAGTACTACGAGCGGCGAGTAAGAGGTCGGAAGCGATACCGTTGGAGTAGTTGGAAAGGTTGAGGCCAGACTCGTTGGCTTGGGAAGAATGGTAGTAGGCGAAGAGGTCGGGGTCGGCGCCAAGCTCAATTTCGTAGATTAAGATATCATAATTTCGCGGTCGGATGACGTTTAAGAGGAACTCTTGGCCGGGGCTACTAATCGATAGCTCGACCTTGAGGCCGAGTTGCTCAAGCTGGTATTTTAAGTTGTCGGCGAGCGAGGGGAAGTAGCCACTATCAGTCGTTGCAATACGGACGACTTGGTCGCCGAGATTGGCCTTCTCGATCACGTCTTTAGCGTAGTCGGGGTCATACTCGGGGAGCTCGGGATATTTCTTGATGTCGACTTGACTCGAGAGGAGCGGATAGTTTAGGGCCGGCTCGTCGCCAAGCGGAGCGCGGAGCGATTCGAAGTCAATTCCCTTTTGGAGGGCCTTCCGAATCGCCTTGTTGGATAGGACTCCTTGCTTAGTATTGAAGAAGGCGAAGACCCCGGCGGAAAGCGAAGTCTGGCGCTCAATCAGGGAACTGTCGACAAGCTCGGCGTCGGTCGGGAGGAGCTCGGCGGTCGCGGTCGCGGAACCGTTGTTGATAGCTTCGAGAATGTCGTCGGTACTAAGGTAAGCGTGGACGACGAAGGAGTCGAGGTAAGGCTCTCCGGCATAGTAGCTCGGATTTTTATTTAGATAAATAATTTTCTCGCCGGCAGTACCGACGTTTTGGGAGGCGTTGTAAGTAAAGGCGCCAGAAGTAATCGGGGTATTGCTAAAGACGTGTTCGACGAGCTGGCTCGGGGCGACGTCGGCGAGAATATGCGACGGGAGAATCGGGAAGTTAAGGGCGGAGGAGAAATTCGCGTACGGAGCGGGGAGAGTAAAGAGGAGGCTATCGCCTTCTTCGCTAACTTTAACGCCGGAGAGATAGGAGGAATAGCTAGTATTAATAACGGAAGATTGGAGAACCTTGACCGTATAGAGAATGTCGGCATTAGTAATCGGCTCGCCATCCGACCATTTGAGGCCGTCGCGAAGCTTGACGGTCCACTTTTCGCCAGTATCATCGACAGTAATCGAAGAGGCTAGCGAGGGGCCAATATGGCCAGAGTAGTCCGGGGCGGCAAGAGTCGCGAAGAGAAGCTTCGAAAGGACTTTCTCGCTACTGGTCGAGGCAAAGAGCGGATTTAGGGAGGCGACCTTACCTAGAGTCGCTTCGGTATAGGTCCCGCCGCGGCCCCAACCTTCGACGCGATAAGAATCGACGTACCAGAAGGCCTGGGTAATCGAGAGCATAATAATCGCGAGGACGAGCAAGCTCCATTCAAGAATCAGGAGACGAATCCGACGAATATGCGAGACACGCTCGATAATATTCTCCTGGATATGCTCGACGGTCTGGTCGGTAGTCTTTTTTGAGAAGCGCGAAAAACGCCTGCTAATTTTTTGCCCACGCTTTTTAATCTTGGTCCGCATCGCACCTCTCTTATGATGGTAGTAATAAGATTCCTAAAATCGACAGAACGAAAAGCGTCACGACGACGACCGTCGTCACGAAAAGAGACTTCTCTAGCCCCCGACGCTCGGTATAAAGCTCGCCGCTCGCGCCGAAGCCGGCTCCGAGCGAAGCCCCTCGCTGTTGTAATAAAATCAATAAGACGGAGAGAATAGCCGTAACTAAAACTGTTGTTTCCAATAAACTCGCAAATTCCATACTCTAATTATACACGAGTTCTAAATTATTTCAATAAACTTTTCGAGCGAAGGAGGCGGTGGTAAGTAATAGCAAAGCGATGGGACTCTTCGTCGATGCGGGCGATTAACTTGGCGATATGGCTATGGGAATTTAGAGATATGGTTTCGTATTCAATTTTGGCGTCGACGGGACGGGGGATGATGATTTTTACGGCGGCGTTTCGCGCATGGTCGCCGGATTTATCTCGGCCGATAGCCGGGAGATGTTTTTCGGCGAGCAGGTCGTAGACGGCGGAAAGTTGCGGGATACCGCCGTCGAGAACGATGAGGTCAGGGTACGGCCATTCCTCATGCTTAAGGCGACGGGTTAAAACTTCGCGCATGCTCTCAAAATCGTTGTTCTGTTGTTTCCGTAGCTTGAACTTACGATATTCCGAGCGGTCCGAAGCGCCGTTAGTAAAGACAACCATGCTAGCGACGACATCAGTTCCCTGTACATGGGAGATATCGTAGCCCTCAATACGGCGCGGAGGAGCGTCGAGGCGCAAAAGCTTTTGAAGCGCCAGGAGGGCCTGGTCCGAAGAAATGTCGAGAAACTCCTTGTCAGAAAAGACGATTTTTTTCTTGAGCTCTTTAAGACCGAAATATTGGTTGCGAAGCTCGGCGGCTTTTTCAAAATCTTCGGTAGCAGCCGCGGCGCGCATCTCCTTCTCGAGTTCTTTAAGCAATTTTTCGCGACCGCCCTCAAGATAGCGAATGAGTTTGCGAAGATTTTTCTTGTATTCAGTCGGGGTAACTTTAAGAACTTCAATCCCGGGGGTAAGACCGAGGTCGGTATCGAGGGATTTCTTGCCATCGAAAGGCTTGGTATAGTAAGGGAAGATTTTGCGCAAGATACGCAGGGCTTTTTCGACCGGCAGTTTAGCGTAAAACGGCCCGACATAGGTCGCCTGGTCGTCGAGCGGCTGGCGCGTCATCGAGACGTATGGAACTTCCGATTTCATATCAATCCGAACGTAAGAGACGGTCTTGTCGTCGCGAAGAAGAATGTTCCATTTCGGCAAATAGCGCTTAATCATCTCCGACTCCAGGAAAAGCGCATCCATTTCAGTATCGACGACAATCCAATCGGTATCGTAGATTTCGGCTTTGAGCGCTTCGGTCTTAGGGTCTTTCAAATCTTTATGGAAATACTGGCGGACGCGATTTTTCAAAACCGCCGCTTTGCCAACATAAATAATCTCGCCGTCCCGGTTTTTATGGAAATAAACTCCTGGACTCGCGGGGAGAGTCTTTAACTTAGCCTCAAGTTCCGATGTCATATAATATATTGTACCACAAAAAGCCCCGCCGAGGCGGGGCTCGCCATTATTCCGCTACGGTATAGAGTCCGTAGAAAGATTGGATAAGGGGCATAACGTCGTTTAGTAGCTCAGAAACCGGGCGGGCGTCCGAGGGAGCTTCAATCGCATCGGCCTCGGAATCGAGACGGAGGTCGACGAGATAGCCATAGCTCTCGCTAGAGCCGCTAGCATAAACGCCGCTCAGGTTATGACCCTGGTCGACGTCGAGATAAATCGTTTTACCGGCGAGCGGAGCAAAGTCCTCCGAGACGACTGGGTCGAGGATAGTGGTAGACTGATCTTTCGGGAGACAGTCGCTAATTTTAGTAGCATTATCGGAGGTAACGAAACTATTCCAATATCTCGCAAGCTCAGTTGTGTTAATTGAGGCTTCGTAGGTATTATCCGAGAAAGAGGCCGGTTTGTTGTCGGAGCTAGCCGCCGTAATAAACGGGTATTTTTGGTAGGTATCGGCAAGATTACTTAGGCCAGAGTCGGAAAAGAGATCTTTAACGGCACCAATGACGCAGTCGTACTGTTTGGTCGCATTTTGGTCGTTGACGCCAAGGGACTTGATAATCTCCGAAAGCGAAACCCGCCACCAAGTATTATCGGCTTTCCGCGCAACGCTCTTTAGACGAGTCATAATATTTTCGAAAGGATTGCTAGTCATACCGCTAGCCTCGAGCTGACCTTCGAAGAAATCGACGGCGCTATCGGCGAAGGCAACGAGGTCAGAAGTCTTAAGATAGAGAACTCCGCCGTCTTGGAAGACTTCGCTAAAGCGGAAAACGAAGTCGGAAGTCCCCGCGGTCTTAACGGTCACAGTAGCGGAAGCGGTATTGTTTAAGCCGCTATTTCTACCGTCCAGTTCGACAATAATGCGACCGGACGTAACGCTCGAGTTGGTAAGGGCCGATTCGGTCTTGGTCGTAAGCTCGATCTTACCGCTCACGGTATGAGTCGGGCTCTTGATAGTCTTAGTTACGGCGTCGAGGACGACGTTTTCGGGCTTGTTGTTATTGGTCAATAAGATAACCGCGGCTACGCCGGCGGCGGCGAGGACGAGTAGACAAATAATCGCCGCGACTAGGCCTTTTTTAGATTTTTGGGGCGCTTCGGACTTTCCCGTAGTGGGCTCGGGTTTCTCCGGTGCGGTTTTGACAGGCTTCTTTGAAGCCGACTTGGTATCTTCCATAAAAACTCCTTTTAGTTATTATTATAATATCATAGTTTTAACTAAACGTGAAAAAATTATGCTTAATTTTATTACGCCTATGGTATAATTTTGGTATGGATAATATGGAAAATGTGTTAATTTCAGATATTAAAGCTAGGCAGGTACTCGATAGCCGCGGAAATCCGACGGTCGAGGCGGACGTCTACCTCTCGACTGGACACGTCGGGCGAGCGATTGTACCGTCGGGGGCTTCGACTGGGGCGGGCGAGGCCTTAGAGCTCCGCGATGGAGATATGGGCTACTACGCCGGGAAGAGCGTCATGAAGGCGGTTTGGAACGTCAACCATAAAATTCGCGACTTATTAGTCGGGAATACGGCCGAGCAAAAAGCGGTCGATACGATGATGTTAGAGCTCGACGGGACCGAGAATAAATCTTCGCTCGGAGCAAATGCGATTTTGGCGGTTTCGATGGCCAATGCGAAAGCGCTCGCGAAGTATCGCCATCTACATTTCTACGAGTTTGTTGCCGAACTAGCCGGGACGACCGACGAGATGACGATGCCGATGCCGATGATGAACGTAATGAACGGCGGGGCGCACGCGGACTGGAGTACAGATTTTCAGGAATATATGATTGTGCCGCGCGGAATGGAAAATATCAACGAGGTAATTCGGGCGGGGGCGGAGATTTTCCATGTCCTAAAGGACGTTCTAAAAGAGCGCGGTTATCCGACGACGGTTGGAGACGAGGGGGGCTATGCGCCCTTGGTACGCGAAGGCGACAACGAGCCGCTAGATTGTATTGTAGCGGCGATTGAAAAGGCCGGGTATAATCTTGGGCAAGACGTTTGTATTGCGATGGATATTGCCGCGTCGGAGTTTTATAAAGACGGACATTATGAACTAAAGACCAACGGCGATTGGAAGTCGTCGGAAGATTTAATAAACTGGTACACTTGGATTTTAGATAATTATCCGGTCGTATCGATTGAAGACGGACTCGCGGAGACGGACTGGGAGGGCTGGAAGATTTTGACCGAGCGGCTCGGCGAGAGATGCCAGCTAGTCGGGGACGATTTATTCGTGACGAATACGAAGCTACTGAGGCGCGGAATTGAAGAGCGGGCCGGGAACGCGATTTTGATTAAGCCAAACCAGATTGGCTCGCTATCGGAGACGATCGAGGCGGTTCTGCTAGCGAAGAAAAACGGATTTAATACGATTATCTCCCATCGTTCGGGGGAGACGGAAGACGCGTCGATTGCCCATCTCGCGGTCGGGCTTGGGGCGGGCCAGATTAAGACCGGTTCCCTGTCGCGATCGGAGCGGATTTGCAAGTACAACGAGCTGATGCGGATTTATGAGGGGAATCCGGAGTTACATTTTGATTTGCCGCTCGTGAGAAGCTTCAAACGCTAGCGCTTTGGGGCTTTTCTTCGGAAGAAAAGCCCCAACGAAAAGAACCTAGCTCTAAAACGAAATCAGGCGCATGTCCTGATTTCGTTTTGGTTTATGATATAATTATGCTCATGAGGCTACAAGAACCGACTATCTGTAAAATTCGTAAGACTAGGGTTTTTGAGGAGCCGATTTTGGCGACGGCCGCGGTTTCGGGCGATTGGCATATCTCTCCGATTGTTTCAGGGCGACAGCTCGAGATGCTGGGGAAGGCTTTTAGAAAAATCCAGCCGGAGTTGATTGTCCTACAGGGAGATTTGATGGACAGCCCGGCCGAATTTGATAATCCGAAAAGCGTCCAGAAGCTACGCGAGTGGTTTTTGACTTGCCGGAGTTTTGCCCCGACGGTGATGGTACTCGGGTCGCACGATTATATCGAGCCGCGGAAGAATGGAACGGTCGACGAGCGAGCTATGGGTAGATGGAAGAAGATTTGCCAAGAAACCGGGGTGAAGATGTTGAATAATGAATGGTTTGAGACCGAGCATATCCGGATTTTCGGGATGTTTCAAGGTCCAGAATACTGTCGTACGCCGGAAGGCAAACACGAAAACAATCCCGTGGTTTTTGAAAACCAATTGGTAGAGTCCCGGCAGCGTTTTACTAAGGACCGCAAAAAAGCGCGATGGTTCGTCGCGCACGCGCCGGATATGACGAAGCGCGCGAGAGAGATTTTGGCGGAGCATTTTGATATTGCCTCGTTTGGACATACTCACGGTGGCTGTCTGCCGCTCGGGGTCGATACGATAGTCGACAAGATGGGGCGACACGGCGGGATTGTTTCGCCGACCTTGAGACCGTTTCCGAGTAACGTCCGAGGAGTAAAACGGTTTCGGGGACTAGTCGAGATTATCAATAGCGGGATGGTCGCGACGCAATATTGTGCGCCAAAAGCGACGCAATATTTGAACTTCGCCAAGGCCGCCGAGGTTAATTTCGTAAAAATTGGTACTAGAAAACTCGATTAGTTTAGATTATAATAAATACAGTAAAAGGAGTTTTTATTATGTTTGACTTGAAAGGAAAAGTCGCCGTCGTGACCGGCGCGTCGAGCGGGCTCGGTAAGCAAATTGCGCGGGCTTTGGCGCGGCAAGGGGCGAGTTTAGTGATTTTAGCGCGGCGCTACGAGCGGCTAGAGGAGTTCAAGCCGGAGCTCATCGAGCTCGGGGCGGAGAAGGTTTTGCCGATTAAATGTGATGTGACCTCGACCGAAGAGATCGACAGCGCAGCGGAAAAGGCGGAAAAGGAGTTTGGGCGAGTCGATATTTTAATCAACTGCGCTGGCTCTTCAAAAGATAAGGGCGTGACCGAGATGAGCGACGAGGAATGGGACTTTACGATTGCGACGGACGAAACCTCGGTCTTTAAGATGACTCGGGCTTTCGCTCGGCTGATGCAGAAAAATCACTACGGGCGGATTATCAATATCGCCTCGATGTACGGGCTAGTTGGCAATACGGAGATTCCGACGATTGCTTACCACGCATCGAAAGGCGCCGTTGTAAACTTTACAAGAGCAGTCGCGGCGGAGTTGGCGCTAGACGGAATTACCTGCAACGCCATTTGTCCGGGATATTTCTACACTGAACTGACGACAGCGGTACTCGATACCGACCGGTTCCAAGAGTTCGCAAAACAAACCGTACCGATGCAGCGCTACGGTAAGGAGGGTGAGCTCGACGCGGCGGTCGTGTTCCTAGCTTCGGAGGAGGCTTCGTACGTCACCGGGGCGGTGCTACCGGTCGACGGTGGTTATACTTGCGTCTAAAAAACTGCCCGGGGTCGGCCCGGGCTTTTTGATTATTTGACTTCTGCGACTTCGTGCGAAGAACGGATATAGAGCCAGAGGTTGGTAAAGCCACAAAGAATAAAGACGATACCGTGGAGAGTAGTTGTAAAGATGTTGGCTTCGGCACCGCCGACGATGCCGTAGATTACGCCGTAAATAATACAAGCGGCGCTAAAGCCGACGAGAATGCGTCTAAAGGCTTGGCGTTTTTCGATTTTGACTGACTGAAGAAGGTTAGTGGTACCGTCGACAATCGTTGTAAGACTTACAATTACACGGTCGACGTTGATACGGAAGCTTTCATCGAAGATGATAAAGCCACAATAAATCAGGAGGGCGATTAGAATGATGATAATAATAACGCGTTGACAGATATTCCAAAAGGTCCGCTCGCCGCGAAGGACGCCGACGAGCCATTCGAGCGCAAAGGCGTAGGCAATCAAGATACTGAGCGTCACGAAAACCGGAAAAACCGCGCGGGCAAAAATCAAAGAAAGACCTTCCGCAATCAGGAAAGTTCCAAAAAGTAAATTGTTACGTCCGATCGTCTTTAAAATTTTGATAGTCTGGTCGATTACTTTGTCACGCATATATTTGGAGGTGCCGACCGGAATTGAACCGGTGTTCGCGGTTTTGCAGACCGCTGCGTAACCACTCCGCCACAGCACCGTGTTGGTGCCCAAGATGGGACTCGAACCCATAATCCGGTAAAGGAAGCGGATTTTAAGTCCACCGCGTATACCAATTCCGCCACTTGGGCACCTGTAGCCATTATACCACACATTAGATAAAAACGCGACTTTCAAAAACTTAGCGTTTAGTGTATAATGGTAGTATTAAAAAGGAGAATTATTATGCCAGCATGGCTAATCATATTATTAATCATTCTAGGTCTAGTCGTCATCTTTGTCGTCTATATCTGGAGTACTTATAACGGTCTCGTCCGGACAAACGAGCGGGTAGACGAAGCTTGGTCCGATATTACAGTCCAGCTTAAGTATCGAGCGGATTTGATTCCGAATCTCGTCGAGACGGTCAAGGGTTACGCCAAGCACGAAACCGAAGCGATCAAGGAGGTTTCCGAGGCGCGGGCGAAGATGATGGGCGCGCGGTCGGTAAAGAGTACCGCCGAGGCGGACCAGAGCTTAACCGGGGCTTTGTCGCGACTGATGGCGATTTCCGAGGCCTACCCGGAGCTCAAGGCGAACGAAAACTTCAAGCAGCTAATGACTCAGCTCGGCGATACTGAGGACAAGATTCAAGCCGCTCGCCGCTTCTACAACGCCGGCGCAAAAGAGATGAATGCGAAGATTAAGATGTTCCCGGCGAACATTCTCTTCCATAGCTTTAAGGCGCGCGAATACTACGAGGTCGCCGAGGCCGAAAAAGAGAAAATCGAAAAGGCCCCCGACGTCAAGTTTTAATAAGTTTTTGAGAGTCCTTCGGGACTCTCTTTAACGTTTTTAGGAGGAAGATGTATAAGCAGATTGACGCAAACAAGAGAAAAACTGTATTTATTATACTTGGCTTTGTAGTTATTATTGGTATCGTCGGAGCGCTGTTCGCCTGGGCGATGGGGGATTGGTTCATTACCCTCTGGGTAATATTGTTTGCGGCGATTTATGCAATTGTCCAATACTACGCCTCCTCGTCGCTCGCGGTAGCGATGACCGGGGCGCGGGAGATTGAGAAAAAGGACAACCCGAAACTTTATAATACGGTCGAGAATTTGACCTTGACCGCGGGGTTGCCGATGCCGAGAGTCTATATTATCGAGGACGAGGCGCCGAACGCGTTTGCGACTGGGCGCGACCCGGCGCACGCAGTTGTGGCGGCGACGACCGGGCTACTCGATATTATGGACGAGAAAGAGCTGACCGCCGTAATGGCGCACGAGATTTCACATGTGAAGAATTACGATATTCGAGTTTCTTGTATTACCTTTGGGCTAGTCTGTTTAATAGGGCTACTATCCGATTTTGGTCTCCGGATGTTTTATTATAGCAACCGGCGAGACGAAGACAGGAGTCCGGTCGGGTTTATTGTAGTATTAGTAACGGCGATTTTCGCGCCGGTCGCGGCCTCGATCGCGCAGATGGCGGTCTCGCGGGAGCGAGAATATCTTGCCGACGCTTCGGCGGTAAATATTACGCGCTATCCGGAAGGAATGATTTCGGCACTAAAGAAGCTCGAGACGCATTCGCGGCCGATGATACACCAAAACGCGGCGACCGAGGCGCTTTATATTAACGAGCCGATGAAGAAGGGATTTTTCTCGAATTTATTCAGTACCCACCCGCCAATTGAAAAGCGCATAGAAAGATTAGAAAATGGTAAAAACAATTTCTAAGGCGCGCGAGGAATTGGCGCGGCGGAAGAAGAGTCGGAAAAACCAACATCGTTCGTTCCGACGGTCTTACCGCGAGGATTATGTACGCGACTTTGCGGCGCCGGGCTTACTCCACCATGCCATAATGACCTTTCGGGTATTATTTAAGAACTGGCGAATCTTTTTGCCGCTAGTGATTTTTATTGTAATAATGAATATTATTTTGGTCGGGCTAATGAGCGAGGCGACCTATACGCAGTTCCAAAATACGCTCGACGAGTCGCTCGAGGGACTAAAGGACGGGCAAGTCAATCAAGTCGCGCGAGCAGGATTGCTCCTGATTTCGACCGTAACGACCGGCGGACTGACCCAGGGAGCTTCCGAAGTCCAACAGGTATTTGGAATATTGCTCTTCGTAATGTTATGGCTCGTAACGATTTATATTCTGAGACATCTCCTGGCGGGACACAAGCTAAAGTTTCGCGACGCGCTCTACAACGCTTTGACGCCGTTTATCTCGACGCTAGCGATCGCGTTAGTTATTCTGGTTGAGTTAATTCCGATTGCCCTAGTGGTAATTACCTACTCGGCAGCGGTATCGACGAATTTTCTGGCAACGCCGTTTTATGCGCTAGTCTACTTTATCTTTGCGGCGCTGATGATTCTTTTGTCGGTCTATCTAGTTTCGAGCTCGCTGGTTGCGCTCATCGCGGTATCGGCGCCAGGACTTTACCCGGTCGTAGCAATTCGGACGGCGAACGATTTAATTACCTCGCGGCGAATTAGATGGATTATTCGGGTCTTATTCCTGTTTGTGGTTTATGCGGTAGTTTGGGTCGTAATTATGTTGCCGCTAATTTTGCTCGATTTATGGCTGAAGGACATTTGGGCGTGGACCGAGGGGATACCGTTTATCCCGTTGATGCTCCAGATTTTAGCGGTCTTTTCATCGGTCTATCTGACGGCCTACCTATATTTATTCTACCGGCATATGTTGAATTATGACGACGAGACGATTGAAAATCCGAAAGACCCGGAGGAGGTCGAGCTCGTCTCGACGGAGGAGAAAACTCCGGCGGTAAGCCCAGTAAGGAAAGGAAAGAAAAAATGACCAAAGCCGAAGCGGAAGAAAGAATTAAGAAGCTACGAATTTTAATCAACGACTACCGGTATCATTACCACGTTTTAGACGAGTCGATTATGTCCGAGGCGGCGGCGGATTCGTTGAAGCATGAGCTTGCGCTACTCGAAGAAGAATACCCCGATTTAGTTACGCCCGATTCCCCGACCCAGCGAGTCGCCGGCAAGCCGCTCGATAAGTTTACCAAAGTAACCCACGAGCAAAGAATGATTTCGCTCGCAGACGTATTTTCGCGCGAGGAAATTCGCGAATGGGCGGCGCGCAATCAAAAGCTCGTCCCGGGAGCGAAATTTGAATATTTTACCGATATTAAGATGGACGGGTTAGCCTGCGCGCTCCACTACGAGGACGGTCTACTCGTCCGAGCGGTAACGCGCGGGGACGGGCTAGTCGGGGAAGATGTAACGATGAACGTCCGGACGATCGAAAACGTACCGCTAAGGATTCCGGCGGAAGGCAAAGTCGAAGTCCGGGGAGAGATTGTGATTTTCAAAAAAGAATTTGAGGAGCTAAACGAGAAGCAGAAAAAGGCCGGCGAAAAGCCGTTTGCTAATCCGCGGAATCTCGCGGCTGGGAGTATTCGTCAGCTCGACCCGAAGGTGGCGGCTTCTAGGCCACTTCGCTTTATGGCGTACGACCTCGTGACGCCAAATCTACCGACGCATTTTGAAGCCTACGAAGAGATTCGGCGACTCGGTTTTCAAACTTCGGGAGAAGATAGAGTCTACAAGACAATCGAGGAGGTTTTTTCGGAGATTGAGCGGCTACGCGATTATCGTCAGACCTTGCGGTTTAATACCGACGGGATGGTAATAAAGATTAACGACCGGGCGATTTATCAGAGCCTCGGGATTGTCGGGAAGACGCCACGGGCGGCGGTCGCGTTTAAGTTTCCGGCCGAAGAGTCGACGACGGTCGTGAAGGATATCGTAATCAGTATTGGGCGAACGGGGGCGGCGACGCCGGTAGCGATTCTCGAGCCGGTCGAGGTCGCGGGGAGTACCGTCCGCCACGCTTCCCTACACAACGCCGACGAAATCGCGCGACTCGACGTCCGAGTCGGCGATACGGTAATTATCTATAAGGCCGGGGACATTATTCCGCAGGTAAAACAAGTTCTGACCGAGCTCCGGCCCGAAGGGACGGTCCCGTTTGATTATGCAGCGGCGCTAGCCGCGCAATACCCGGAGCTGGAATTTGTCCGGCCGGCCGGCGAGGTCGTCTACCGGGTCAAGGGCGAAGATTCGGATTTAATTTTGAAGCGGGCGCTCGAGTATTATGCGAGCAAGCCGGCGCTCAATATCGAGGGACTTGGGACGAAAAACGTTGAAGCGCTAGTCGATAGTAAGTTAGTTTCGAGTATCCCGGATTTGTACCGCTTGACCGCTCCCGAAGTCGCGTCTCTGGAACGGTTTGCGGAGGTTTCGGCGATGAATCTCATTTCGGCGATTGCCGCTTCGAAAGAAGCGCCGCTCGCGAAGTTCATTACCGCCCTCGGGATTCGCCACGTCGGAGCCCAGACGGCCGTCTCGCTCGCAAACCATTTTAAGTCGCTCTCGGCGCTGTCTAACGCGACCGAAGAGGAGTTGCTGTCGATTCCAGATATTGGGAAAATTGTCGCGGAGTCGATTTTGGCCTATTTTGCGGACGAGGACAATTTGAAGATGCTCGAAGAATTATCTTCTCTCGGGGTCTCGCCGACGTTTAGCGATGCCTCTTCCCTACCGCTCGCCGGGCGAAGCTATATTATTTCCGGGACGATTACCGGCTATGGGCGCGAGGAGGCCGAGGATGCTTTGCGCAATCTCGGCGCGACCGTAACGAGCTCGGTGACCAAGACGACGACCGCCCTAATTACTGGAGCTAAGCCCGGCCAGTCGAAGCTCGACAAGGCTACGAAACTCGGGATACCGGTCCTAGGCGAGGAGGATTTCTTCGCGCTAGTCGGCGCTAATGCTAAGGGCTAAAGCAACTCAGTTTGCGAGTCTGACAGTAGCAAGAAGCAAATCTAAGATTCGCGAACGCTACTCGCCGAATGGAGATGCCCAGGGCCAAAGCAACTCAGTTTGCGAGTCTGACAGTAGCAAGAAGCAAATCTAAGATTCGCGAACGCTACTCGCCGGATGGAGATACCAATGGCTAAAGCAACTCAGTTTATGTGTCTGACAGT
>JAFUBU010000035.1 GCA_017460045.1 Candidatus Saccharimonadota bacterium | reverse complement strand
TTGAACTCCCTTAAGGGTACTCGAGCTGGGTGATAAAACTCTAGTACCCTTAAGGTATTTCAAATTAGTTTGATTTGTATTGGTATGGTTTCCCATAGGCCTCCTTACTTCTTTTTACTTATTTTGGGGTATCAAAACTAATACGTCTTTATACCTCTCTGTTATATTGTATTTCGGGTCGGAACTTTATCGGAGCTCAGGTTCTAGCGTTACCAGTCAAAACCTCAACTTCCATAAAGAACGCCCCGCATCTTGTTGTACGGGGCGAACTCCTCAAGTATCTTTATCTATTCTTGCTAGGTCAGTGCGCGATTCCGTACGACTTGATGATGTTCGAAATCATCGGCATCCGTCAGACCTGACAATCGTCTAGGTAGCGCGAACGGTACGGAACCGCGCACCGACCACGATTGTCATAAGCTGCTAAATTAACGAAGTAATTTCCTATATATAAAAGTCCTGACTGATGTCTTCCCTAATGATTCCGAACACTTTTATTATAGCACACATCTCCAACCGCCCGCAAGAGTTTTATTTACAACGATAACAGGTTAATGCTTAAAAATCTTGTTGGATTTCAAGTCCTTAGCGAACTTATATGGCTAGGACTTCTTGGCGGCGTTGCCGGATTTAAGGTCCTCGATCAAGTCGCGGAGGGAGGCGGCGCGCTCGAACTCGAGGTTGGCCGCGGCGAGTTTCATCTCACTTTCTAGCTGTTTAATCAGCTTCGGATATTCTTCCCGGGGGACTTTTCGGAGGTCGAGAGCGTTTTTCTGCTCCTTCTCCGGGATAATCGCGCGGAGGCCCTCCGAGATTTCTTTCGAAATACCCTTCGGGGTAATATGATGTTTCTCATTGTACTCTTGCTGAATCTCGCGGCGGCGATTCGTCTCGGTAATCGCGCGCTCCATGCTCTCGGTAATATGATCAGCGTACATAATAACCTTACCCTCGACGTGGCGAGCGGCGCGGCCGATAGTCTGGATCAGGGCCGACTCGGAGCGCAAGAAGCCTTCCTTATCGGCGTCGAGAATCGCGACGAGCGAAACCTCGGGGAGGTCGAGACCCTCGCGAAGGAGGTTAATCCCGACTAGAACGTCATAAACTCCGTTTCGAAGGTCGCGAAGAATATCGCCGCGCTCCAACGTATCAATATCGGAGTGGATATAGGCAGTCTTGACGCCGCGCTCCTTCAGGTGGTCCGAGAGGTCTTCGGCCATGCGCTTGGTCAGAGTCGTAACGAGGACGCGCTGGCTCTTCGCGATCCGCTCGTCGATTTCTTCCATCAAATCGTCGATTTGACCCTCGGAACTTTTGACGATAATCTCGGGGTCGAGGAGGCCAGTCGGGCGAATAACCTGCTCGGCGGGAGCGGGCGAATGTTCGAGCTCGTACTCGCCCGGGGTCGCGGAAACATAAATCGCGTTCTTGATATGGCTCTGGAACTCTCCGAAAGTCAAGGGGCGGTTGTCGAGGGCCGACGGCAGACGAAAGCCGTACTCGACGAGCGTCTCCTTCCGAGCGTGATCGCCATTATACATCCCGCGAACTTGCGGCAGAGTCATATGCGACTCGTCGACGAGTAGTAGAAAATCCTTCGGAAAGAAATCGAGCAAAGTCGCCGGCGGCTCGCCGGCTTTTCGGCCGTCGAGATGGCGCGAGTAGTTTTCGATACCTTTAACAAAACCCGTCTCCTTCAACATCTCAAGGTCATACTTAGTCCGCTGGGACAGGCGCTGGGCCTCGAGGTATTTTTGGTGCTCTTCAAAATACTTGAGCCGCTCGTCGAACTCGACTTTAATGGTCTCGAGAGCGCGGTCGAGCTCGTCCTTCGGGGTCGCGTAGTGGGTATTCGGGAAGATGAAGACCTTTTCGGGTCGGTCTTTAATCTCGGCGGTCAGCGGGTCAATCACTTTTACGTCTTCGAGACCGTCGAAACCAAACTCAAACCGATAAGCGATTTCGCCGCTCGCCGGGAAAAGGTCGAGCGTATCGCCCATGACGCGGAAGTTGCCGCGCTCGAAAGCGAGGTCGTTTCGGTGGTATTGCATGGCGACGAGATAGACCATGAAATCCGATTGGGCTGCAAAAAAAGGTTTACCTTCTCCCGTCCCCCAGTCACTTATCAATCCCCATTTCCCGTCTATCTTCTCCAGCGCGACGGACATCTCGGTATAGTGGTCCGGGGAGCCGATACCGTAAATGCAGGAGACGCTCGCGACGATAATCGTATCGGGGCGGGTCAAGAGCGCGACCGTCGCGGCGTGGCGGAGGCGATCGATTTCGTCGTTAATA
>JAFUBU010000034.1 GCA_017460045.1 Candidatus Saccharimonadota bacterium | reverse complement strand
GTTTGCTACCCTTGTGTGTTTTCCTTTTGCTCCTAAATCTTCTAATCTAGCTGAAGCTGCTAATCCTCCTGTAGAATCAGAATCTACTATCGCTATGGTAGTTGGTAAATCCTCAGCCAGTCTCAGCCTCACTCCGAGTGATCCAACTGGTAGCTTTGCTAGCAGTAGTACAGAAGAATTAGCTTCATTTGATGTTACGACTAATAAGTATACTGGCTATACACTAAATATTGCAGCATCGGACGACAATGGAAAACTCATCAATAGTACTACAGATACTAGTCTAGACTCCATAGACTCAGTCATTTCCGAATCTACTTTTGATAATACTCTCTACAATGGTAAATGGGGCTACAATCCTTCTAAATACAATTCCACTGAAAACACTTCCTTTCGTCCAGCTCCTACAAGTGATGGTTCTACTCTAAACGTTACCAAATGCGCTAATGGTGCTCCTACTACTACTTGTCCAGACAATCAAGCAGAAGACAATTACACCATCGGACTAGGTGCTAGAGCAGATTTAACTACTAAGTATGGTACTTATTCTAATACCTTTGTTCTGACTGCTGTAGGAAATCCAGTAGTCTATACTCTTAATTACTTAGACAATTCTGGAGACGCAACTGTATCTAATCTCCCAGAAAAAAACTCGGGCAATACTTCCGCAGTCAAAGTTGAAATCTCAAGTCAAGTTCCAGTAAGAACTGGCTATACCTTTGCCGGCTGGTGTGATGAGGCTCCAACTATTAATGCAGATGGCAGTAGCTCGTGTAGTGGCACTTCCTACCAACCAAGCACTGTTTCAAACCCTACTTACTATAGTTTCATAGACCAAACTATGTCAAGTAGTATTGGTAGTCTTTATGCTCTGTGGAATGTTAATACTTACACAGTTACTATTACAAACAGCAATACTACTACAAGTACCAGCACTCTCACTGTCCCATTTGGTGGAGAAGCTACACTTACCGTCACTCCAGACAGTGGTTACTATCTCTCAAGTGTCTCATGCCCTACTGGCTATACTTGCTCTGGCTACTCTACGGGTACTAGTAGCACTGGCACTCAGACTGTGACCATTAAGAACGATAATACTACTGCGGGTGGCACATTAGAGTTTACGGGAACATTAAGCTGCACCCCACAAAGCGGCACCATGCAGAACTTTACACCAAACACAGCGTCTGGCTATTGTGAAAGTGGCACTCTAACCGATAATCGTGATAATCAGACTTATACGGTAGCGAAACTTGCTGATGGGAATTGGTGGCTCTTAGATAATCTTCGTCTCGGTTCTGATTCCGCTATTACTCTCACTCCGGCAGATACTAATATTGCGTCTAACTGGGTTTTGCCAGCGTCTGGTACAGTATGTTTCTCATCTGGTTCTTGTACCGGCACTAGTGGTGCTACTGGTACTGGTTATACTGTACCAGCAATTAATTCTGCTTCCAAAGATACCACTACTACTTCCTACGGTTCTGGTTCTGGTAAAATCGGTGTCTACTATAACTACTGCGCAGCAAGTGCTGGTACCTATTGCTATGCAAAAGGTAGTGGTACTGGCAACGCTTCCTACGACATTTGTCCGAAAGGCTGGAGTATGCCTACTGGTGGCCCTAGTGGAGAATACCAAGCTCTCTACACTGCTTACTCATCTAACGCTACTAACTTCAAGACAGCCTTAAGTACCCCTCTATCCGGCCGCTTCTACGGTAGTTCCGCCGAAGATCAGGGCTCGGACGGCTACTTCTGGTCCTCTACTAACTTCGATAACTCTATGTACGCCCTGCGCGTCATTTCGTCCAGTGTGTATCCTACGGACGGCAGCAATCGCTACCAAAGTTACTCAGTTAGATGCTTGCTTGAGACCCGCACGCCTTACGAGAAACTTCAAGCTGGGGTGCTCACAACGCAAGCTATTGGAAACTTGTCGTCTGATGAAAAGTCTACTCTTGTGTCTCAAATGACTACTGGTACGAGCTATAATGTGTCAGACTCTCGTGACGGTGAATCCTACAAGATTGCTAAACTTGCTGATGGCAAGGTCTGGCTTCAAGACAATCTAAGGCTCGGTTCTGATTCTACTATCAATCTCACTTCTTCTGACACTAACATTGCCTCTGACTGGACTTTGCCGCCAAATGAGAGTGTAGTTGGATATGATCCATATGATAAAGCAGTGATTTATACAAACTATAAAGACACCACTACTACTTCCTACGGTTCTGGTTCTGGTAAAATCGGTGTATACTACAACTAC
>JAFUBU010000033.1 GCA_017460045.1 Candidatus Saccharimonadota bacterium | reverse complement strand
TGCTATGCTTCCACTATACCGCTTATGGGTCGATTTGTCAACGATGTATTTTATACAACACTGCTAACATAAGCGGTATTTTGGTGCCAGAAAAGTCTGTGCAAATTACCACTAGCGAAATACTACAAACTTTGCTATAATAATAAGCAATATGGATCCAAATACTACTACACCAAATCCGGGCGCGATGCCCGCTGAAACGCCGACTCCGAGCCCTGCGCCGACCCCGGCGACAACACCAACTAATCCTACGCCCGCCCCGGAAACCCCGGCGACCCCGGAAGCGACCCCGACGGCACCCGCGGCTCCGGCTCCGATGACGCCGCCGGCTCCGGATGCGACTCCGGCTATGCCCGACCTTAGCGCCGCCGCGGCTGAGCTTGCTAGCTCCCCGAACCCGCTTGGGGCTACTCCCCCGACTCCCGACGCCGCTCCCGCTACGCCTAGCGCGACCCCGACCCCTGGAGTTGCTCCGACCCCGAGCGCTCCTAGCGTTCCGCCGACTCCGAGTACTCCTAGTCCGATGACTCCCCCGGCTAGTCCTATGACCTCTCCGACCGGAGCCTTTAGCGCCCCGACAACTGCCCCGACAACTGCCCCGACAACTGCCCCGGCCGCTCCCGCTTTCGGCGCTGGCATGGCCGCTCCTGCCCCGATTAATACCGCCCCGGCTTTCGACAATGCCCCTGCGGGTGCCCAGGATATGATGGGCCAACCGAAGAAGAAAAAGACCAATACTACGACGTTCGTTCTTCTCGGTATCGTGGTTGCCCTTATTATTGCCATCGTCGTCTTCATGATTATCAACCAGTAGCCGCCCGCGCGACCAGACCGACTTTACATTTTGTAATCCTCGCGACCGAGTCGAGCCGAGCCGGATTCTTGCAATTCTCCTCGGCGCATGCTAGACTAGAGCCATGAAAAGTGGACGGTATCGTATGCGCAGAATTGTCGGCGGCCTCTCCGCCCTCGCCATTTTGATTACTTACCTTATCGTCAACCCGGCGAGCTACCAGCCCGAGCCGAGCTCCGCCTCCTCTGAGCCAAAAACTACTACAAATTCGGACGCCCCGCTCGCCCTTGACGTCCTCGAAACTCTCGCCGTTAAGGGCCGCGCGCCCAAGACCGGCTACGCTCGGACTGAATTTTATCAGACTTGGCCGACCGTCGACGGCTGTAGCCTAAGACAAAGAATTATTAAACGCGAAGTCGGCGACTCGGCCAAGCTCGATGGTTGCGACGTCGTCGGCGGGACTTTTACCGAAGCTTATACCGGCGAGACCCGGACCTATACTACGAAATCCGAATTTTCTAAAAACATCCAAATCGACCATATCGTCGCCCTTTCCGACGCTTGGCAAAAGGGTGCGCAAAATCTGACCGCCGACGAGCGTTACGGCTTCGCGACCGACCCGCTTAATCTTATCGCTGCCGATTCGTCCCAAAATCAACAGAAGTCGGACGGCGACGCCGCAACCTGGCTTCCCAAGAACAAGGCTTTTCGCTGTACCTACGTCGCTCGCCAAGTCTCCGTCAAAAAGAAGTATAACCTCTGGGTTACGGAGGCCGAACGCAACGCTATTAAAAATATTCTTACCGCCTGCCCGGACGAAAGAGCCGTCGGCCTCTAAAATGTAAAAATAACACCTTGTAGAGCTCCCAAAAATTTGTTATGATAGAGGTAAGCCGAATTCTGTCCATGAGGCTTAAAGTTAAACTAATAGAGTAAAGGAGTTAAGTCTGTCATGGTCAAAAAATCTTCAGACTCAAATACGAATACTAACGAATCGGGTAAAAGCGAAGCGCTAAATCTCGCTATCGCCCAGATTACTAAAAACTTTGGTGATGGTGCCATTATGAAACTTGGCGATACCAAGAAAATTGATGTCGAGCTACTTCCTTCTGGCTCGCTGAGCCTCGACCTCGCCCTTGGCGGCGGTTACCCGAAGGGGAGAATCATTGAGATCTATGGTCCGGAGTCTTCTGGGAAGACGACCCTCGCACTTCACGCTATCGCCGAGATGCAAAAGCAGGGCGGTCAATGCGCCTTTATCGACGCGGAGCATGCCCTCGACCCGGCCTACGCCAAAAAAATCGGTGTCGATACCGCGAACCTTTTGATTTCTCAGCCAGACAACGGCGAGCAGGCTCTTGAAATTTGCGAAACGCTCGTCCGCTCTGGCGCAGTTGATTTAATCGTAGTCGACTCGGTCGCCGCGCTTGTCCCGCAGGCCGAAATTGACGGCGATATGGGCGATGCCCAGATGGGTCTCCAGGCTCGCTTGATGTCTCAGGCGATGCGAAAACTTACCGGTATTATTAGCAAGTCCAAGGCTACCGTTATTTTCATCAACCAAATCCGTATGAAAATCGGCGTCATGTTTGGCAACCCCGAGACTACGACCGGCGGTAACGCTCTAAAATTCTACGCTTCCGTCCGTATTGATATCCGCCGCATCGGCCAGATTAAAGACGGCGACAATGTTTCCGGTAACCGCACCAAGATTAAAGTCGTGAAGAATAAAATCGCTGCTCCGTTTAGGACCGCCGAGTTTGATATCATGTATAACGAAGGTATTTCCAAAACTGGCGACATCCTAGACCTTGCCGTCGCGAACGGTGTAGTCGAAAAATCTGGCGCATTTCTAAAGTATAACGGCGAGACTCTCGGCCAAGGCCGCGAGAACGTCAAGAAACTCTTCAAGGAAAAGCCGGAGCTAATGCTCGAAATCGAAAAGAAAGTCCGCGAGAAGACCCTCCCTTCCGAGGCTAAACCCGGAGAGAAAAAATGACTCACGAAGCAGAGCTTTGGCAAGAATTCGACAAGGCTGGCGTGCCGTTAATGAACGGCGGCCGCCAGCCGAGTCTAGGAAACCCAAAAGTTGGCGAGCCGGTCTATACGAGTGTCGCTATCGTTTGGCTATTTAGAAAAACGGCGAGTGACCTTGAAGTCTTATTCCAAAAACGCTCCGAAAAAGTCGATCGTTTCCCCGGCAAGTGGGATATCGCCGCCGGCGGGCATATAAACTATGGTGAGTCCGTATTAGACGCCGCAGTGCGCGAGGCAAAAGAGGAAATCGGTATTGATATTACCAAGGATATGCTGAGCCTTGCTGTTACTACCCCGAGCTTATTTGCAAACAACATCTTACGTGAGTTTATCTGCGACTATACCGGGCACCCAGATAATTTTCATTTCGACGACGAAGAGGTTTCCGAGGTAAAGTGGGTGCCGCTTGAAGAGTTTGATGACTTCATTATCAAAAACGCCAAGGCCCCACTAGCTGAGGACGTGGAAATTCGTTCAATCGTTAAGCAACGCATCTTATCCCATGGAGATAATTAATCTAAGTGATAGAAGCAAGGCAATTGGTGAGGCCTTGAGCGAGCCCGATTTAAGTGAGGCTGCCCACCTGAGCGAGTACTCGAAGGCTCGAGGCGGAGCTCAGGCTGGGGAGCCTTGCTTAAATCGGACGCGAGCGAAACAGCCCACCAATTGCCTTGCTACTATCACATCTGTTAAGCCATCTCCAAGGAACGAAAATCGCGTCAACATTTTCATCGACGACGAGTTTGCCTTTTCTCTCGACCTTGCTCAGGTCGTCGAATACAAGCTAAAAGTCGGCCAAACCCTCGACCCCGCCGAGCTCGAAAAACTTAAAAAAGCCTCGAACTTTGGTAAGCTCTATCAGCGGACTTTAGAGTGGGCCTTATCTCGGCCGCACTCCGTCAGAGAGACTAAAGATTACCTCAAGAAAAAACAATTCGAAAAGCCCGAGTACGGCATTACCGACGAGGACATTGAAAAAGTCGTAGAAACTCTAATCAAAAAACAGTATCTCGACGATCGGAAATTCGCCGCCTACTACCTTGAAAATCGTTTTCAGAAAAAAGGTATTAGCAAAAAACGCCTCGAGCTCGAGCTTCAAAAGAAGGGCATCTCGCCTGAAATTGTCGCTGAAACTTTTGAAAACTCCCCTCGCGACGAAACCGCCGAAATCCAGAAAATCATCGAAAGAAAACGCAAAAAATATGACGATGAGCAACTTATTCAGTACCTAGTTCGTCAGGGCTTTGATTATCAGCTGTCGAAAAGTTTGGTTGCCTAAACGGGTTTATAAAGTTGGGCACAAAATCCTCTTTCGTTGCTCGCTTTCGAATTTTATCTTCCTCATCTTTGACGGTAATCTTATAGTCGTCGACTTCGATAATCTCTTTACGTGGTATAATCAATTCCGGGTCAAGAAACGCCTTCAAAACCGGCCGCTGGACTATTACCTGCATAATATCATATGTTGTCAAATCTACAGTATAACCAATAACCTTCCCGAGCTTCGTCCCTTTTTTAGTCACGCACTTTAGCCCGACTAGCTGAAATTCGTACGACATTACCTCGTCGATTTTCCTTACGTCTATTCTCGATACGAATACGTCTTCCGAATCAACAATCATCCCGACGTCCGAATACTCCCGTATCGATTCCGTCCGCAGGATATTCCCAATTTCGCCCCCGACGACTCCGCCCCCGACGACGAATCCGACGATTTTCAAATCGTTTGGGTCGATAATCGGCTCCAGCGTCTCGGCAATCATCTGCCCGACGTGGAGGCTCATTACGGGGCATCTAATCAGTTGCGTTCTATCGACTAACATATTATAATTATAACACTATGCAGAAAATTTTGGCAATTTCCGGTGGGGTGGATTCTGTCTGCCTACTCCATATGTATAAAGACGACCCCGAAGTAATCGTTGCTCATTTCAACCATGGTACTCGTCCGTCGAGCGACGACGACGAAAAGTTCGTCCAGAAACTCGCCGCAGAGTACGGCAAAAAATTTGTCGTCGGGCGGGCCCATCTCGGCCCAAACGTCTCCGAGGAAAAAGCTCGGAATGCTCGCTACGAATTTTTGCACGACGCTGCCTACCGTTACGACGCCGTCACTATCTTTACTGCCCATCATCTCGACGATCTCGTTGAAACGCTCGCGATTAACTTCCTCCGGGGGACTGGCTGGCGCGGGCTAACTCCGTTTCTCCGCCCGCTTGTGGAACACCCCCTCTTCGGTAAATATGGCCGCTCTAAAGACGCCGGCCACTTCTTTGATTCTATCTATGGCCCCCCGCTTTCGCCGATGTTCAAGGCCGACCTTATTAAGTACGCCGCCGACCACCGTCTCGCTTTCCGCGAAGACCCGACCAACCACGAAGATAATTATCTGAGAAACCGCGTCCGCGCCAAACTCAAAGATTTTCCAAAAGAGCAAAAACTCAAGCTCGCCGGGCTATACCAAGCCCAAAGTCGTACTCGCTTCGAAATCGATTACGCTACCGAAAGGCTTTTGGACGATTTTATGCGCCTTGATAATCCCGAACCGGGCGTCTATATGCGCCGCTGGTTTGATCTGAAAGACCGCGAGGTCGCCCTTGAGCTTCTCCGCCTAGCCTGTATGTATCGCGCCGTCTCCTTGACTCGCCCCCAGCTCGAGGATTTCCTAAACGCCATCCAGACCTACGCCCCCGGCAAATCCTTCAACCTCCCCAAAGACCGCCTCGTCCATTTCTCCAAAACCGCCTTCCTCATCCCCGCCTAAACGTGATATAATAAACCTAATGAAAAAACTTTTGGTTGTTCTATTGGTTCTCTTCGCTTGCGCCGCGGGCGCGAGGGGCGCTTTCGCGCTCAACCTAAACAGGGACGAGCTAAAGTCGAAACTAACTTCCGAAAAAATTAGCTTGAAGACCCCCGAGACGCTTAAACTTTGGCCCGAAAAAGTCGCAACGGCTTCGAGCGTCGACGATTGCAACTACGCCGGCTTTAACGAAGGCAATACCGGTACGACCAAGGCTCGAATTATTAACTGCGTCAAGACGATTTATTACCAAGTTGAAGTCTGGGGAAACGTCGTAGCCGACGTCAACGACTTTAAAGCCAAGGTCGCCGAAACCTACAAAGACTCGCGCGGCTGGTCCCAGATTGCGACCTTCAAAGAGGTCCAGGAAGGAGCGGATTTTCGCCTCATTCTTTCCGACGCTGCGAGCCTCGACGCGACCCCCGGCTGCTCCGGCGACCTCTCTTGTACGACTTGGTCTAACCAAGTCATCATCAACGACGAGCGTTGGCGCGAGGGGACCGAGGCCTCGAGAAGCGCCGGTATGTCGACTCGCGATTATCAGCACATGGTTATCAACCACGAAACCGGCCATTGGCTCGGCCACTACGCCCACGAAGAATCTTGCGAAAGCGGCGGCCCTGCCCCGATTATGCTTCAACAATCGACCGGTCTTCGCGGCTGTAGTAGCTTTAACGCTTGGCCTCTAAGCTGGGAATTATGGACATTAAGATAAAGGAGAATTATGGAAAAACGCACCAAAAAACCTAAACTCATCATCAATGTAATTATCCTCGCCGTCGTCGCACTCGGCGCTTGTCTCATCGGCAAATTCGCCTACGACAAGGGAAAAGAAGACGGACGTAACACCTACGAAGCCGAAGCCTCGGAGAGTATCAACGGTCTCGCCGACGCTGTCGTCGAAAGGTCCAACGATATTAAGCAACTCCAAATCCTTGAATCTGCTCCTTCCGAGCTTAACGAAGAGTTCATCGACGCTTATCTCGAGGCGCTCGAGAAGATTGAATTAAAAAACGTCGAGGCCAGAGAAATCTTGAAAAATTATCAAGACGCTTGGCAGGCGATGAAGACGACCTACGCTACTGGTGACAACGAAAAAATCAAGACTGAGTTTGAGACTCTTAAAAATACTGCGGAGGAGACCGCCGAAAAGCTCCAAAATCTCTACGACGGGAACATTTCCTCCGCTCTAGAAAAACTCTAGAAAATCTGGTATAATTATCTCTAATGAATCGTGAAAAAATTCGTAATTTTTGTATCATCGCCCACATCGACCATGGCAAGTCTACCCTTGCCGATCGAATGATGGAAATTACCGGTACGGTCGAGAAGCGCGAAATGAAGGCCCAGCTCCTCGATAGCATGGAACTCGAGCGCGAAAAGGGGATTACGATTAAACTGACCCCGGTCCAAATGAACTACAAAGGCTACGAACTCAATTTAATCGATACCCCCGGCCACGTCGATTTTTCCTACGAAGTATCAAGGAGTCTCCAAGCCGTCGAGACGGCGGTCCTAGTCGTTGACGCGACTCAAGGTATCCAGGCCCAGACTCTCGCTAATGTCTACCTTGCGATTGAGCAAGACCTCTATATTATCCCAGTCATCAACAAAATTGACCTTCCCGCCGCCGACGTCGAGAAGGTCAAAAGCCAAATCATCAATCTCCTCGGCTGTCAAGAAAGCGACATTATTGGCGTTTCCGCCAAGACTGGGCTAAACGTCGAAAAAGTTCTCGACGCTATTATCGAAAAAGCTCCCGCGCCTCGAAAATCGCCCGAAAAATCGCTCCGAGCGCTCATTTTCGATAGCTACTTCGACGACTACCGCGGGGTCGTCCTCTACGTCCGTATCGTCGACGGTATACTCCCGAAAAACTCCCCGATTAAAATGATGGCGGCCGATTCTAGCGGTATCGCCCTTGAAGTTGGTAAATTAAAACCCGAAATGAGGCCGACCGAAAGTCTCAGCAAAGGCGAAATCGGCTATATCGTAACGAACCTAAAGACTACTCGCGAAGCTAAGGTCGGCGATACCGTTACGCTCCTAAAAAGCCCGGCGGAGACCCCGCTTCCTGGCTATAAAAACGTTTTGCCTTTTGTCTACGCTGGCTTCTTCCCAGTTTCAAACGACCAGTACAAGGATTTGAAAGAGGCGATTGAAAAACTTTCCCTCTCCGATTCGGCCCTCCAGTTCGAGCCGGAAAATTCGCCGGTCCTCGGCTTTGGCCTCCGTATCGGCTTCCTTGGTCTTCTCCATATGGACATCATCAGAGAGCGGCTAGAAAGAGAGTTCAAACTCGACCTCGTCGTTACTAACCCTAGTACGAATTATGAAGTGACGCTCGCGAACGGCGAAAATATCGAAATTAAATCTGCTGCCGATCTTCCGGACCAAAGCGAAGTTCTAGAAATTCGCGAGCCTTGGGTCAAGGGCGAAATTATCGTCCCAAAGTCGATGATTGGCAACGTCTTAAATCTCATCGTCGAAAAACGCGGTCGCCAAACCAATTTAAGCTATATCGAAGACCGCGCCGTTATCGATTTTGAGGCCCCGATGGCCAACCTTCTGACCGATTTCTACGATCAACTAAAATCGACTACCTCCGGCTACGCTAGCTTTAACTACGAGCTTAAAGATTATCGCGCTGAAGACCTAGTTCGAGTCGATTTTCTAGTTGCTGGCCAAAAAATCGACGCCCTCGCGGTCATGTGCCATCGCCAAGAGGCCGACGCTATCGGTCGCGAGATTACCAAGAAATTAAAAGAAGTCATTCCGCGTCAAAATTACGAGGTCGCGCTCCAGGCCGCTATCGGCGCGCGCATTATCGCCCGCGAGACTATCGGCGCTTACCGAAAAGACGTAACCGTAAAAATCCATACCGGCGACCGCGATCGAAAGGCCAAGCTCCTCGAAAAGCAGAAGCGCGGCAAGGCCCGCATGAAACGCTTCGGCAAGGTCGACATCCCTTCCGAGGCCTTTACCGTCATGCTAAAGCGCGACTAGTATGATATAATCTACCTATGGAAGACAAATTATTAGCGATTAAGAACTGGCTCGGGACCGGCAGTATTAATATTTTCGGTCTCCCGATGAGCGGCAAGGATACCGTCGGAGTTAAACTTGCCGAGGACCTCGGCGCGCGCTTTCTTTCCTCCGGGATGATTATTCGCGCCATGGAGGAAGAAACTAAAAATAAGATGACCGGGAACGGGGAATTGATTCCGACCGACCTCTTTTACGAATGGATTCTCCCTTATTTCGACCGCGACGACCTTAAAAACGAAGCCCTCGTCCTGTCGTCGGTTGGCCGTTGGGCGGGCGAAGAAAACGAGGTAATGGAAACTGCTAAAAACTCTGGCCACGAAATCAAGGCCGCGGTCGTTCTCGACGTTTCCGAAGACGACGTCATAAAGCGCTGGGAAATTGTAAACAAACTCGGCGACGAAGTCCGGACTCTGAGAGACGACGACAAGTCTGAAGAGACCTTCAAGGTTCGTATCAAGGAGTTCAACGAAAAAACCGTCCCGGTCTTAAACCACTACGACGACCTCGGCCTCCTCGTTCACGTCCGCGGCGACCAGCCCCGCGAAGAGGTCTACCAAGCGACCGTCGACGCCCTGGCGGCGTTTGTGGCAAAGAACTAGCCTGTGGAAAACTCCTAAAAAATCGTCCGAAAAACACCTTGCAGTCGGTGGAAAACTCCGCTATAATTAAAGTACAGGATATAGAGAAAGGAGGAAAATGGAAGATCTATATATTATTAACCTTCTGGCAGTACTCTTACTCGCTTGCGGCGCGACCATCTACATTATCGTAAGGTCCTACCGCAAATCCCTGAAATAATTACCCCCCCCGATTTCCCAGAAGAAAAACGCCCCCGAGGGGGTGTTTTTCTATTTTAAGATTCCTTTTAGGTTCGAGCGATATAATAAGACCATAAAATTAAGAAAGGAGCAAATTATGAAGCCAGAAAATAAAGCCCAAGAAGTCTTCCGCCGCGTCGAAACCAAATACATTTTGACTCCGACGGAGTTCAAAAACCTCCTTGAAACGATCGCTCCTTTTGTCGAGAAGGACCGTTATTTCAAGGCAACTAATTGTAGCGTCTACTACGATACCGACGCTCGTTACCTCGCGATTCACTCTATGGAGAAACCGCTTTACAAGGAAAAAATCCGCGTCCGAAGCTACAATGTCCCGAAATCTCTCAACGATCCGATCTTTATCGAAATCAAGAAAAAGTACAACGGTATCGGGAGCAAGCGTCGGATTACGACGACCCTAAAAGAATTTTACCACTATGAAAAGACCGGCGAGCTTAAGACTGCGAACCCTCAGATCAAGGCCGAGCTCGACCACAGCTTCAGCTTTTATCATCTAAAGCCCGCCCTTTACGTCGCTTACGACCGCCTCTCCTTCTGCGGTAAGAACGAAGGCGATTTCCGCCTTACTTTCGACCGCAACGTCCGAAGCCGTGAAGACGACTTAAAACTTGAGTCCGGCGACCGCGGCGACAAGTACTTCGACCGCGACGAAATCGTCATGGAGGTCAAGGCCCTAAACGGCTACCCGCTCTGGTTCGCAAGAGCGCTATCGCAACTAAAAATCTACCCGGCCTCGTTTAGTAAATACGGTCGCATTTATGAAAAGCGTCTTGGGAGAGCCAAAGCGCCTAGCCTTAGTACGATTTATCGCAACCTCGAAGTCGAGGCCTTACCGGAAGAAAACTTATTATTAAACAGGCTTTACGCCTAGAAAGGAATTAAAAACTATGTTCGACACAATTTTAACAGGGGAACTTACTTTAACAAATTTTCTCGCTTGCCTCGGTACTGCCTTTGCGCTCGGTCTAGTCGTCGCCCTCGTCCATCAAAAAACCGCTCGCGCTACCAGCCATTTCATTACGACGCTAGCTATTTTACCAGTCCTTGTCTGTATGGCGATTATGCTCGTCAACGGCAACCTCGGCGCCGGCGTCGCGACGGTCGGGATTTTCTCGCTTGTCCGCTTCCGTAGTATCGCCGGCAACTCTCGTAGCCTCATGGTCGTCTTCTTCGCGATGGCGATTGGCCTTGCGACCGGCGTCGGCTACCTCGGCTTTGCCGCGCTCTTTACCGTTATCGTTTCGCTGATGATTGTCGCCCTCTCGGCCTTCAGCTTCGGCGAGTCTAAAACTACCGACCATAAATTAACCATTCTCGTCCCCGAAGACCTCGACTATACGACCGCCTTCGACAAGATTTTCGACAGGTATCTGACTCGTTATTCTCTTGAAAAATCCAAAACTACGAGTATGGGTAGTCTCTTCGAGCTAACCTATTTCGTCAACATGAAATCTGATACCAACGAAAAAGAGTTTATCGATAAAATCCGCGTTAAAAACGGCAACTTAAAAGTCGCGCTCTCTCATCAACTTGAAGAAGAGGCGTTATAATAATAGAAAGGAGAATTATATGAATAACAATATTGAAACCGTCGAGGTCCCGGGTGAGCCTCTCAAAGAAAAGCAGCCGATCAGTTGGCAAAAAATCGTCGCGATTTGCCTTGCTACCGCCCTCGTTATCGGTCTCGGCGTCGCCGTCGCGCTCGAGCTTATCAATAAAAATAACAACCAAAATACTAGCGATACCTCTAGCGTAACTGAATACGTCGCGGAGTCCGATACGAGCGAAGAGTCTTCCGATTCCTACTTCGATACCGCCCCGACTTATACGCTTGAGCTAAAAGATGGCGAAAACCTCATCAATCGGCCGGGCGTCTATACTGTTACTGGCAGTACCTCAAACGGCTATATCCATATCAATACCGACGAAGAAAAAGTCAAACTGATTTTAACCGACGTCACGATTAAATATAGCGGCGGCCCGGCAATTTACGTCGAGTCTAATAAAAACGTCCATATCGAAACCGTCGGTACGAACACTCTCGAAGCGACCCCGACCGAAGACCTCGACGGTGCGATTTATTCCAAAGCCGACCTCGTCTTTAAGGGCGACGGTACACTCAACATCACCAGCTCTATCGATGGCATCCACGGCACGGACGACGTTAAAATTAAGTCTGGCACCATCAACGTCACCGCAAAGGAAGACGGTATTAAGGGTAAAGACGCCCTCATCATCAAAGGCGGTGACATCACTATCTCGGCCGGCGACGATGCACTTAAAGCTTCCAATGACACCGAAGAAGGGAAGGGCATCTTAACCATCAACGACGGTACAATCAACATTACCAAATCAAACGAAGGTCTTGAAGCAGTCCAGATCGTCATTACCGGCGGTAGCATCAGCGTTGTCTCCTCCGATGACGGCATCAACGCCGCTGGTGACAACTGTAGTTCGAATGCTATGTCCCCGACCGGCAACGCAAGTTTGACTTCTTGTAAACTCGCCATCTCCGGCGGCGAAGTCAAAGTCAATGCTGCTGGCGACGGTCTTGACGCCAACGGCTCGATTTACCTTTCCGGCGGTACGGTCTATGTCGACGGACCTTCGAACTCCGGCAACGGCGCCCTCGACTACGACGGGGTCTTCGAAATCTCCGGTGGTACAATTATTGCGACTGGTATGTCCGGCATGGCCTTAAACGCTAGCTCCGCTACCCAAGGTTCCGCCCTTATTAACCTCTCCCAGACTTATGCCGCTGGCTCGACCGTTACTATCGGCGACGTTTCCTTCGCCCCGACCAAGAGCTTTAACTCCGTCATGGTCTCTAGCTCCGCTCTGAAGAAAGGCGAAAGCTATGACCTGAAAGTCAACGGCGAAACCGTCCAAACCGTCGAGTTCACCGACTACCTCGTCGGCTCCGGCATGGGCGGCGGCCCCGCCGGCCAAGGCGGAGGCCAAATGGGCCCTGGTAATCAGCAAGGCGCTCAGCCGCAAGAAAACAGGAGAAGGATGCAATAAGGCAAAGTTCCAAATTGGGTTCTAGCTGAATCTAAACGAACCCGATTTGCTGAGACTTTTCACGGGCCGGGGTCCTGTAACCGTGTGTTATGGGGTGGCCCGACTGAAAAGTCGAAGCGAATCAGACGTGAGTGAAAATGAAGATAGAAACCAATTTGGAACTTTACCATACCAGCGGGCGGCGAATAGCGTCTGCGAGAGCGCACTTAGCCTCTTGCCTTTTGCCCTCATATATGTTCAGGCGGCGGACAGCGTCCACAATAATGCTGCTGAACTCTTGTCTTTCTATGACGCTTATGCTAAACTAGTTGTATAAACAAGGTCATATTTTATGAAAAACACACACACTAAACAACTCGCGGTAATTCTACCGTTGCTCTTCGGCATGTTACTCGCCCCGCTGATGAGCATGAGCGCTTTCGCAGCAGTGGACTACGACTACGCTATTACTCTTGGCGAGCTTCAATACTCTGCAAGTGGTAGTTCTACGGCCTATGGTATTGAGAACTACGCTTCGGATGACGACGGTTTTGAGAGCTTTCTCGCCGCCTACGAAGCCGGCACACTCCCGATTTTCTATACTACCGAATTTCTCTTCGACGGTGTCGGGAGATATACTCCGTATGACCTTGACGACCTTGTGAGCGGCACAAAAACCATGGCGGACTTTGCCCCGCTCGATATGACCGTCCTCAATATTAACACTACCGGCAATATCCTTCTTGCCGGCGAGCTAGATGGTATGCTGGCGATAAACACGAACAATCTCTCGGACGATATTAACCTTATCTTAAACGGCGCCGCTATTAATACTTATGATACCAAGGTACCGGCTGTCTACGTCTATAATAAAGACATTACTTTTGCTGACCATAAGGTGACCATCAAGACCGTCGCAAATAGTAATAATACAATCGAAGGTGGCAAGTTCAAGAAGATTAGTCTGATGGACAAGGACAATCTTTCCAGCTATGCTAGCTACTATACCGGGGATAATTTGACTAATTTCCAGAATCACCAAGATTACTACGGTATTTATACTGCCGAAGAAATTGAAAATATTCTCTTCGCTAAAGTCCAGGCGAGCCGGGAAGATTTGCAAGACGGCGATCCTTATTATTTCTACAAGGGTGCTGGCGCAATTTCTTCCGATATCGACCTCTATTTTGAAGGCAATGGCTACCTCGAAGTGACCAGCAACAAGAAAGAGGGTATCGAGTCTAAAGGAAATCTTACCTTCGGCGGAGGAACTGGTGACTACTACATCTCCGCTCTTGATGACGCTCTTAATACCACGACCGCCAAAACCGTCGCTGGCGCACATAACGATTTGACGATTGATGTAAACTCTCTCGTTGCCATAGTCGACGGCAGTGCGACCGAGGGCGACGCAATTGATTCCAATGGCACTTTGACCATTAATGGCGGTGTTATCTATGCTATCGCCCATGCGACCTCTGCTGATGACGGTCTCGACTCGGAGGACGGTACTTTTATTAATGGTGGCACCGTCGTTGCGACTGGAAACATGTCCGACCCGATTTCTACCGATTCGACTCAGGCATTCATCAAGACTACTTTTAACCCTGCCATGGATGCCGACACAACCCTCGTAATCGCCGATACGGATGGAAATTATCTCGCCGGCTTCATCTCCGACCGAGATTACAAGGTCTTGACCTTTAGCTCCCCGAGCCTTTCGGCTGATGCAGCCTACGCACTTTATACTGATGGTACGCTCAACGGCACTGAAGACACCCATTCTCCTGATGGCACTAGCCTCTATACTAGCATTTCTAGCTATACTGGCGGGACTTTCCTCTCGAACGTAACCGCCAGTACCAACCCCGATAACCAGCCTGGCGGCGGCGACCAACCCGGCCCCGGCGGAGATACTCCTCCGACTCCCCCTTCTGGCGAGGACAACCCTCCGACTCCTCCCAACGATGTAACTCCAGACCCGGACGATCCGTCCAACGATACCCCGAGTAATGGCGGAGACAACTCTAGCGACAATAATACCAACGACGACGATTCGACCCTAGTCGATGGTGTCCCCAACGATTACCTAGAAGATGGCGAAACCGTTATTCTAGTAGAGGACAATGAGTCCGTCGCCGTCCCGAGTACTTCCGCCTATACTGTTACTTACCCGAGTACCGGTCGTAGTACTAAGGCCGAGAGCGGCTCGCTTCGCTCTACTCCGAGCTTTGCTTGGGCCGTTTCCGGTTGTAGCGCCGTCGCCCTTGTTCTCTACGCTGTCGCTGAACGCAAGAAACACGCCGTTCGCTTCCAGAGATAATTTGACACATCGACTCCGTCTATGCTAAAATACCTAGTATGAGATTGCCTAAAAACAAGCTCAGGCTAGCGATGTATATGTGTGGAGCGGCCGTTGTGACGCTTACCCTAGCTGTTGTAGCAAATAAAATCCCGAATACTTTTGCCCGCGATGACGAAATCGTTGATATTGAAAATGCCGACCCGAGCGACCGCCCTACTGGTTCGGTCGAAGAGGAAGAAGAACATTTCATCACAATTTACGACCAGGGTACGAATTTCCAGATTAAAACGAGCGCTGTGACCGTTCGCGAGGCGTTAGATCGCGCGAAGGTCGAGCTCGCCGAATCTGACAAGGTCGAGCCGGGCTTGACGACTCGGATTGATTCTGATTTCAAAATTAATATCTACCGCTCGCGCCCGGTCCTTATTATCGACGGTTTGACCCGTAAGCGCCTGATGACCGCAAGCTACGACCCGAAGACTATCGCGACCGACGCCGATTTAGCGGTCTACGACGGCGATACGATTGAGGAAGTTGAAAATACCAATTTTCTCGAAGTTGGCGACCTGACGACTTATAAGATTACTCGGAACGGCGGCCGGACGATTACGCTCGAAGATACGATTCCGTTTAGCGAAGAAACGATCCAGGACAGTTCGCTCGCTTCTGGCGAAAAAGAGGTTCGAACTCCTGGCGAAGATGGCCGCAAAGTACTTAAATACCGGGTAAACTTTATCGACGGCGTCGAAGTCTCGCGCGAGCTCGAGTCCGAGACGGTCGTTAAAGAGCCGGTGGCTCGCGTTGTTGCCGTTGGCTCGAAGCGCTCGATTGCTCCGGAGTGGGCCGAGTGTGAAAAATATGCCAAGGCCGCCGGCGTTTCCGACGCCGATATGTACGACGCTTTGACCTTGATTTACCACGAATCCGGTTGCCGCGTCGACGCGACTAATAGCTACTCCGGCGCCTACGGTATCCCCCAGGCTCTCCCTGGTAGTAAGATGGCCTCGATGGGTTCGGACTGGAAGACAAACCCCGTGACCCAGATTAAATGGATGATCGATTATGTGAACCGTCGTTACGGCGGTTGGAAACAGGCTCTGAGCTTTTGGTGGTGTACCGGCTCGTGCAACGGCGTTACTAAGAACGGCCATTGGTACTAATATGACTTTGAAGAACAATAAATCTCTCGGCCAACATTGGCTAAAAGATCGGATGGTCTTAGATTATATCGCCGATTGCGCGCTCGTCGAGGGGGTTGAAACGGCTCTCGAGATTGGCCCTGGGCTCGGTACTTTGACCAGCTCGCTCCTAAAACGTTTCGATAGGGTTGTCGCCGTCGAGTTTGATACGCGGCTCGCCGAAAATCTGCCGAAGTCTTTCCCTGGGAAAAATCTCGAGGTTATCAACGCCGACTTTCTTAAATTCGACCTTAGAAAGGTCGCTTCGCCCTACGTCGTTGCTGGTAATATTCCGTATTATATTACTTCTCCGATTATTATGAAGTTGCTCGAAGCGGAGAATCGCCCGGCGCGGATTGTTCTTTTAATCCAAAAAGAAGTCGCCGAGCGTATTGCTGCTAAGGATGGCCGCGAATCGGTTCTCTCCCTCTCGGTCCAAAATCGCGCGACGGTCGAGCTTGGCGACGTCGTCCCGAAAGATTATTTTACTCCTCCCCCGAAGGTCGACAGTCGAGTCATTATCCTCGAGCCTCGCGACCCGCTCGTCGGAGATGAAGTCCTGAAGCTTATCAAACTCGGTTTCTCCGCTCCGCGCAAGAAGCTTGCCCACAATCTTTCTCGCTACGGCAAAGAAAAAATACTCGCCGCTTTCGCTAGTCTCGGCCTTAGCCCCGACGCCCGCCCTGCCGACCTCCCCCTCGCCCTCTGGCGCGACCTCTACGAGCTACTAAAAATCGCCTGAAAAAAGTCTTGATTTTGGGGAAGAAACGGTGTATAATGAAAACATCTTTGGGAACACCCACAACACCTCTATCTGACGATAGAGGAGAATTTTTTCTATGAAGCTCCACATAGGCGAAGAGAACTCGCCCAAAATCCGCCCTCGTCATCTCTCCCATTTTCTCATATAAACGGTAGACACTGATAGCCTTTGCTTGATGTAGTGCTGCATGACAAGTTTTTCCTTGGAAATCATATTCTACATACCATGAGCCGGTATGTTTTTGAGTTGTGAGCGGTATGCCAAGAAAGCTTAACTTCCCAAATTTAGTTAAAACTAGAACCGGTCTTGCAAAACCCTTCCCTTTACCATCGATTTCAACCCCGATATTTTGTCCATCAGCAAACCACCAAATTTCGCCTTCGTGGATGGTCGGAACTTTTGCACGACGATTGATGCTCTTTTTGACTTTATTCCACTCGTCAAAGTGCTTCTTGTAGTGCGAGTTAGTATTTTTTGGCATAAGTTCTCCTTTCTGGCATAAAAAAACGTCCCAATGGACGTAGTCCATTGTATCACGAGTAGATAGGTTCGTGCAAGCAGTACCATTTTCGGAAAAAGGGAAGAAAAAGTTGTTGACGCGGGGAATTGGCGTGTGCTATAATTAAAGTGCAGCAAAATACATTATAAAAGGTTGGAACATTATTTATATTGGTTTGGATTACGGATTTACGCCGAAGACACGCAGGTAAAAACGGCACCACTAGGAGCCGTCACCTGAGTGTGTTCGGCCAAACCGGTTCCAACCGATTTGCTGCACCTAGCGGTGCCATTTTTACATAATGGTACCTCCGTAGAAAATAATTTAGGAGGTCCTATGAGACAACAACAAAACCAACTAGCGCAGCAATTCTTCCGGACGGACGCCGGAGTCTTATCACCCAGCTCGGGCGTCCGTCCGGGGGCGAAAGGGATATTCCATCTTTCGCCCCTAACCTCCTTCGGAGTCTTGGCAGTTGTCTTGGTTTCGCTTCTTAGTATTTCTTTCTTTTCCGATTCCGCTTATGCCTCTAGTTATCTAAATGTCTCTTCTGGTTCTGGCGGGAACGTTACTTTTGGCAGTATTCGCCCGACGTCTTCCAGT
>JAFUBU010000032.1 GCA_017460045.1 Candidatus Saccharimonadota bacterium | reverse complement strand
GAAGAGGGCACGACGCGCGACACCGTTTATGCCCGCATCGACAACCGCTTTTTGTGAGTCGATCCCGCCGGCCTGAAAAAGCCCGAGGATGACTTCGAGGCAACCATCCAGGATCAAATCGAAGACGCTATCGACTCCGCTAAAGTCATCTGTCTTGTTGTAGATTCTACAAAATACTTCGACGACCGCGACCGCCAAATCGCTCGCTCCGCCCTCCGCTCCAAAAAGCCAGTCTTTCTCCTCCTCAACAAATCCGATCGCGGCGAGGCGCTCGACCTGAATGAGTTTCGCGCCCTCGGTATCCCCGAAGACCATATCTTCCGCACCTCCGCCACCACCGGCCAAGGTGTCAACGAACTTAAGAACGCTCTGCGACAAGTTCTAAAAATCTCCCGTTCGGAAGACCCTTTAGACTTGTCGCAAAACACTCTGAAGCTTGCCTTGATTGGACGCCCGAACGTCGGCAAATCAAGCCTCTTCAACGCTCTTGGCAAGAAGCAACAAGCTATCGTTAGCTCGAAGCAGGGAACCACTCGAGATGTCAACCGCGTCGAAGTAAGGTACAAAAACCAGACCATCGAAATCCTCGATACCGCTGGCCTCCGACGCCCCGGCAAGCGTGAAGTCGGAGTCGAGACGTTTTCCGCTCTCCGTACCCTCGCCGCCATCGAAGAGGCCGACGTCTGTGCTCTCCTCGTCGACTCGACCGAACCTCGTGCCAAGCTCGACCAAACCCTCGCCGGCGAACTCATCAAAGCCGGCAAAGGAATTGTAGTCGTCGTCACGAAGACTGATTTGTTGAGAAATAGAAGTATAAAGGGGCTTCAGAACAATAAAGAGATTTCTCCCCGAAAAATTACCAACGCTCGCGGAGCCGAGTCCGCGAAGGGCAGCGGCGAGGTTCCGCCCGAGCGTTGTGATTTTGAAGGGCGAGAAATCTCCCGTTCTGAAGCTCCTTTATCTTCTATTTCTAGAATATTAGACGACCTCGAGTACGACTTCAATTTCTTGCCTTACGCTCCGGTCCTCTTAACCAGCTCCGAAACCGGCAAAAATGTCACCAAACTTTTCGACCTCGCCCTTCAAATCGACGAGGCTAGGCACCACGAACTCAAGACTTCCGACCTCAATAAAATCCTCCGGGATGCCGTCACGAGCCATCCTCCCGCCGGTCTGAAAAACACCCGCCCCAAGCCGAAATATATCGTCCAGACCGACACTTGTCCTCCTTGGTTTGTCATCTACGGCCACGATTTGAAGCTCCTCCATTGGTCCTATAAGCGCTTTCTAGAACGCAAAATCCGCGAATTCTACCCATTTATTGGCACTCCGATTATGCTCTCTTTCCGAAGTGAAGACGGCAAGAAAGGCAACCTAAAATGAAACTTATTGTCGGCCTCGGTAACCCCGGCGGAAAATATAATTTCACTCGCCACAATTCCGGCTTCCTCGCCCTCGATTTTTATGCCAAGGTCAACAGCTTAAAATGGGAGCAACACCCGAAATTCGACGCTATTTATCTCAAAGACCAAGACCGTATCTTCATCAAGCCCCAAGGTTTCTACAATACCTCCGGTATCCCCGTTAAGGCTTTCGCTAATTTCTACAAAATCCCACCCGAGGACATCCTCGTCGTCTGCGACGATTTCAACCTCGATTTCGGCAAAATCCGCTACCGCGAAAAAGGTACTGCCGGCGGCAATAACGGCCTAAAATCCCTTATCGCCGAATTAAAAACCGAAAACTTCCCCCGCCTCCGTATCGGCACCGGCAACGACGAGCTGAGAAAAAAGCTCGGCGATATGGATTTCGTCCTCTCCCGCTTCACCCCCGAGGAAAAGGCAAAACTCCCCGAAATCCTAAAAGAAGTTTCGTCAAGAATCGGTTAAGCCGAAAGCCGCAGCCTCCTTATTTTATCATCCATTTATTCATCCCGAGTGGCCGAATAATATCTCTAATCTCGAGCATTGTAATCGCCTGCGTAAAGTCCGGGACCGACAAGCCCAGTCGTTCTATTATCTCCTCACCGTCGACCCTCCCGCCCGCGATTTCGGAAACAATCGCCTTCTCCGTCGGACTTCCCGAGAAAATCGGCAGCTTTTTCCGTCCTCGCGCTCGTCGCTCCGGAAACAGCACCTCTAGCATATCTTGAGGTCCAAGGTACGGATGCGCCCCTTGCGCAATCAACCGATTGCACCCTACCGAAGTCCGCCTCGTAATATCTCCCGGTACCGCAAATAGCTCTTTATTCTGCTCCAGAGCATGTGATGCCGTATTGAGCGAGCCACTTCTTTCGTTCGCTTCAACAACCAAAATCACTTCCGACAAGGCCGCAATCAGTCGGTTCCGGTACAGAAACGAAGTCCGACAATTCGTCGTCCGAGAGCCTTTTCGCCTCACTTCGTCCGGCCCAAGTGGTATTTCCGCCTCTGTTAGCCCCATCTTTAAAAGCACCCCTGGAGATCTCGGCCCATACTCCGACAAAATCGCCCCGCCCTGCTCGACAATCTCTCGCGCCAAACCGAGATGTTCCTCCGGATAAATCCGGTCGATCGGTGTCCCGAGAATCGCAATCGTCCTCCCGCCCGCGTCGAGCGCCCCTCTCGCCGCAATCGAATCTATCCCGTAGGCCAGCCCCGAAACTACTATCGCCCCCGCTTTTGCGCACTCAAAGGCCGCTTCGTAGGCGATTTTTTCGCCATAAGATGTACATCTTCTCGCCCCGACAATCCCTACCGTTTTTACCACATTTTCCGGCAATTTCCCAATATAGTACAACATTTTAGGCTTAAGCGCAATAGTCTCTAACACCTCTGTAAATTTTGCTTCTTGGGGTCGAATTTGGTTGATTTTCATAAAAACTATGAAAAAAGTGTTGACTTTTATTTTTGCATGTGATATAATCTCATCAGTTGGGCATTTTCTAAATGTCCACACCGCACCTAAAAATCATAATTCTACTTCCATTTTAGCGCATCTCGCACTAAATTGGAAGACTGAATTGCTGTGTTCTCAACTCTTTTCGGGCTTACAATTTCTTATAGCGAAGACCTTTCGCTCCGGTTGTAAGTATCAAAAAGTATTACCTCCACTTTAGAAAAGCTCGTTGAGGATATAGCAATCCCCATGACCGGCGGACCCCGTTTTGTGTGAGGTGGGTCGCGCTTCCGGGGTGGACCCGGTATCTTACAAGGAAGTGTCGTGGGGCGAAAAAGGCCCTGGAGTAAAGCCCACCCATACTCGAGGGCCTTTTTGGTGCCAAAAAATCGTGTTATAATAGACTTATGTTAAAGCGTTTAATCAAACTCCTCATCTTGATTATCATCCTTTTCTTCTTTATCTGGCCGTTCGTCAACTCCGCGATTTCGCACAATTTCTATCTAAAAGTCAACACCGACGGCAGCCCTAGCACGACCTGGATTTCTGAGCTAAAAGATAAAGTCCTCTCGGTCGAGGTCTACGGCCGCGGCAATATCGCAACCAATAAGGAAAGCAGCGACCACGAAACCTACACTAAT
>JAFUBU010000031.1 GCA_017460045.1 Candidatus Saccharimonadota bacterium | reverse complement strand
TAGTAGTGCTACTTACCATAAAAAAGCAGACACGATAGTCTGCTAGTCTGGTGGGGGCACCTGGGCTCGAACCAGGGACCAATCGGTTATGAGCCGACTGCTCTAACCACTGAGCTATGCCCCCAACCTCTTTTATTTTATCACTGGCGCACTCAAAAGTAAAACGAATATGCCTAAGGAACAAATTACGCGGAATCAAATACGGCCCCGAGTACGGGATGTTATAGCTCTAGTAAGAACTCGGGAAGATAGCGTTTAGTGATGCCGTCCTGTTCATCGCCATTACCGTTTTCGAGGGTTAAGACGTACTTCGGATAATTATCGTCAATGCCGTTGAACGCGCCGAATTCGCGCTCGCGAGCCGCTTCGCTCGAAGCCTCGATTGCTATCTGAAGATAAAATTTCTTTCCTTTCTTTTCGGCGACAAAATCGATTTCTTTGTCTTGGTTTTTACCGATGTGGACATTATAGCCTTTTGAAATTAATTCTAGGAATACCAGGTTTTCTAGCACACCGTTTTTATAACTGTCTTTACGACCGCTCAAAGCGTAGAGCAGACCTACGTCGCCGAGATAGTATTTTTCTTGAGTCTTTAGCAAGGCTTTACCGCGCAAGTCGTAGCGCTTGACCTCGTAAATTACGAAGACCTCCTTTAGAAGCTCGATATAATTGTATACTGTTTCCGGGTCGACTTTTCGGAGCTCGCTTTTGAAATAATCCGATACTGATTTAGCGGAAAAAATATTGCCGATATTATCGAAGAGAAACTCGATTACTCGCCCGAGCAGCTCGGTATTGCGGATTTTTTTGCGTTCGATCAAATCGCGATAGACAATCGAAGTATAGATATCTTCTACGGCCTTGTCGCCGTCGCTTAGTTGGTAATCGAAAGCATGAAGAATAGGGAAGCCGCCCTTGTTCATATATTCGTCAAATTCATTTTTTAGGTCGCCAATTTCAATCCCCTGAGCCTTTTTGAACTCTAGTGCCTCCGAGAAGCTAAGCGGATAGACTTGGATTTCTACGTATCGCCCGGTCAGGTAGGTCGAAAGCTCGCTCGATAGTAATTTCGAATTGCTCCCGGTAATATAAATATCGCTCTTTCCGTCCGCAAGCAGACCGTTGACGACTTCGTCCCATCCTTCGACTAGCTGTACCTCGTCGAGCAGGATATAGTATTTCCCCTTACCCTTGGTTAGCTCGGTCATCAAATCAATCATCTCCTCGCGCACGCGGATTTTGGAAAACTCGAGCGCCTCAAAATTAATATTGATGATCTGTTTTTCTTTTACCCCTCGCTCGACTAAAATACTCTCTACTTGTTTTAGAATCGAGGACTTGCCGGCGCGCCGAATTCCGACTAAGATTTTAATCATCGGCTTGTCGATAAAAGGTTCGATTTGTTTCAAATACAACGGCCGTTCAATCATCTTTCTTCTCCTATTATGCTATATATTCTACCAAAACCGACCCCTATTGTCAACTTTATCGGGGTACAACCCGACAAAGTAGGAGAAAATAAAAAGTTTGTCGGGTTATAAGCCGACAAACTTTCGAGAGCGCTTTGAACGTCATCGCGCAGGACAGAATAAGCAAACCGAATATGGCAGGACAAACAAGCATAGCAAGGCAAGCCGAGTATGCTATAATAAAAGTGTCTATGCAAAACAAATTGCGAAAGCTAAAATATAATCTCAAGCACGATTTTCCGCTCGACCGATTTTTGCTAGGGCTGGCGTTGCTCTTTTTCTCGGCCTGCGTCTTTGGGACTGTCTACTCTGTGACGAGAAACTGGGAGCTCGAGCAACGCCTCTCTTCGCGCCAAAAGGAACTCGCGCTCCTCAAGCTCGAGGTCGAAGCCGCCGAGCTTGAAAATGAGTATTACGCTTCCGAAGAATACCAAGAGCTTTCCGCTCGTGCTAAACAAAACAAGATGAAGGACGGCGAGACGCTCGTCTACCTCCCGAAAAATACCGAGCGCGCCAAGACCAAACACCAAGACCTCGCCGTCGTCGCCGACCCTGACCAAGAAGATACTCGTACCAACTTCGAAAAGTGGCTCTCCTTCCTCTTCGGCGCTTAGCGCATAGTATCTAAAAATCAGCGTATATCTCAAAAGTATGATATAATTTTAGGCAAGATAATCAGAGGAAACAGATGTGACCGACACGAAAAATAATAAAAATTATGCATTTATAGACGGTAATAGTAGATGCTGGTTTCATTCTGGTCCATAAGCCGACGGTAATATATCATGAGAATGGCAAGCGTACTATGAAAGGGAATGATTAAACGAGATGAGTAACCAAAAATGCCGGCATTTGCGTTCGGTCGAAACCTTAGGCTAGTCCGGCACAATGATACTTCATATTATATCGCATATTTAGCAAAAATACAAGACCCCTTGGCTAGAAAATTTTCGGCGCTTAGCGGGTAGGCCGCTAGCGGACGCGAAATATTCGTGATTATGTCTCTCAAGGGTTTCGAGATAAAGCTAAGGATCAATAGCCTAATAGTACTTCTTCGGAAGTAGAATAAAACAAAAAAGAGGGTAGAATCCTCTGAAATCGAGCCACCCGCCATTTCTGGCGGGTCCTCATGAGGGTAGCACCGAAGTGGTATCCCCGACGTTGGAGCTTTCGCTCCGATACTTTAATCTTATCACATCATCGCAAAAAAGTCAATCTAGCCTTCGGCGCTTGCGTGGGGGAGATGTTTATGCTAGAATAAAGATAATGAAAAGCAAAGTCGAGGTAGAAGGACAGGCGTGGCGCTCGCGGGTGCGTAGCAGGCTAAGAGGCGCCGAGGCCGGGCGGAAGCGGCGGGCGCATCGCGACGCCGGAGCGGGGCGGGGGCGGACGCATAGCGGGCTGGTGGCGACGCTGTTGCTGGTCGCGGCGGTCGGGGCGACGAGCTTCGTCGTCTACCTTGCGAACAACGGCTCCGCCAAGCGCTTCGC
>JAFUBU010000030.1 GCA_017460045.1 Candidatus Saccharimonadota bacterium | reverse complement strand
TCTATTATCTAAAAGGTGGCCTCGCTCTGCTTGAAAACGCCCTCTTACAATACGGTCTCAGTATCGTCTTGAAGCACGGCTTTACTCCCATGGACGTCCCGGATATGGTCTCTAGCAAGGTCCTCGAGGGCGCTGGCTTCGCTCCCAAGTCGAGTGACCAGAGCGACGAATACTACATCGAGGGCGAGGATCTCGTCATGATCGCTACCGCCGAGATGCCGATTACCGGCTACCACATGGACGAAATTTTAGACGAAAAAGATTTACCGCTGATGTACGCCGGCTTTTCCGCCTGCTTTAGAAAAGAGGCGGGCGCCTACGGCAAATACACTCGCGGTCTTTTCCGCGTCCACCAGTTCAACAAGCTCGAAATGTATGTTTTCTGTCTTCCCGAAGATTCCGAAAAGATTCATGAAAAACTCCTAGGGATCGAAGAAGAAATCTGGCAAGGCCTCAACATCCCTTACCACGTCATCAATATCGCCGCCGGCGACCTTGGCGCTCCCGCCGCCAAGAAATACGACCTCGAGTATTGGTCCCCGGTTAACCAAAAATACCAAGAGCTGACCTCTTGCTCGAACTGTACCGACTTCCAAGCCCGCTCAATGAATACTCGAGTCCGCCGCAAAGACGGTACAATCGAGACCGTTCACACCCTTAACGGTACCGCCGTCTCCCTCGCCCGTACTCTAGTCGCCTTCCTCGAAAATTACGCCGAAAAAGACGGCAAGGTAAAAATCCCAGAAATCTTACGTCCCTACCTTGGCGGTGCAACTGAATTATGATATACTAGATAAAAGGAGTTTTTATGATTGAAAAAATAGAAATTACGGGAAGCAATTACAAGCCGACCGAAAGTTTTAAGAAGTACGCCGAGAAACGGATCGGAAAGCTCGACCGCTATCTCCCGAAGGGTAGCAAGAAAGACGTCATTGCCAAAATCGTCATTACCGAGGTCGACCGCGCCCATGGCAACAAATACGAAATTGCCGCCGCGATGGAAATCCCCGGCGGGAAGGTAATCGCCGCCAAAGACGAGTCTAGCAACGTCTTCGCCGGTGTCGATATTATCGAAGCGAAGCTAATGGGCCAAATCCGTCGCTACAAGCTCGAGAAAAATCCCCATCTTCGTAAAAATCCTATCAAGCGCTTATTTAGGAAAGGGTAGACTTTATGGCCGAAGAAATCAAGAAATCGGCTGTGGGCACCGAAACCAAGCATAAAACTCCAAAGCTAAAAAGGGAGAAAGCTCCTTCTGATAAACTCGCCGACAAGACGGCGATGACCAAGTTTCTCCAGGGTATCTTTGGCGATGCCCAAAAGAAGATTTTGAAGCGTTACTTTAAGCGCGTCCTCGAGATTAACAAGCTCGAAGAAAAATACGCGGCCATGTCGGACGACGAGCTTAAGGCGCAGACTGAACTTTTCAAAGACCAGGTCAAGGGCCTCGAAGATGACAAATTAGAAAAGAAGCTTGACGAAATCTTAAACGACGCTTTCGCCGTCGCTCGCGAAGCGACCAAGCGCACTCTCGAAATGAGACATTTCGATGTCCAGCTCATCGGCGGTATGGCGCTCCATGAAGGTAATGTCGCCGAGATGAAAACCGGCGAAGGTAAAACTCTCGTCGCCCTCCTCCCGGCCTACCTTAATGGCTTGACCGGCAAAGGCGTCCACGTCGTCACGGTCAACGATTACCTTGCCCAGCGCGACGCCGGTTGGAACGGCCCGGTCTACCATTTCCTCGGTCTCTCCGTTGCTGTGATTATTAACGAAGCGAGTTTCCTCTACGACCCCGAATACGAAAACGACGACCATACCGACGAGCGTCTTGTCCATTTAAAGCCCTGTACTAGAAAAGAGGCTTATGCTGCCGACGTGACCTACGGTACTAATAACGAATTTGGCTTTGATTACTTAAGAGACAATATGGTCTCCGAGCCGAAGTTCTTGAGACAGCGTTCCCTAAACTACGCCATCGTCGACGAGGTCGACTCGATTTTAATTGACGAGGCCCGTACTCCGCTCATTATCTCCGCCCCGGCCGGCGACAATCCCGAAGCTTACTATCAGTTTGCTAAAATCGCGGCCCAGCTCGGCCCGGACGATTATATCCAAGACGAAAAACATCGCTCTGTCCTCTTGACCGACAAAGGCGTCGACAAAGTCGAAAAAATCCTCGGGATTAAAAATCTCTACTCGACCGAAAATACTCGCCTCGTTTATCATATGGACCAGGCCTTGCGCGCCGAAGTCGTTTTTAAGCGCGACAAAGATTACGTCGTGACCAATTCCGGCGAGGTCATTATCGTCGACGAACATACCGGCCGTTTGATGCAAGGCCGCCGCTACAACGAAGGTCTCCACCAAGCTATCGAGGCCAAGGAGGGCGTCCAGGTCAAGCAGGAGTCAATGACCCTCGCGACAATTTCATTCCAGAATTTCTTCCGCCTCTATCGCAAACTCGCCGGGATGACCGGTACTGCCTTTACCGAGGCCGAGGAGTTCCAGCAGATTTACGCTCTCGACGTTATCCAGATTCCGCCCAACCGCCCGCTCGCCCGTATCGACAAAGACGATTTAATCTATCGGACCGAAGCCGGCAAGCTCCGCGCTATCGTCCGCGAGGTTAAAATGTACCACGACAAGGGTCAGCCGGTCCTCATTGGCTCAGCTAGCATCGTCAAAAACGAATTAATCGCCAAGTATCTCGAGGAGGCCGGCCTCCCCTTCCAACTCTTAAATGCCAAAAACAACGAGCGCGAGGCCGCGATTATCGAAAAAGCCGGCGAAAAGGGCGCGATTACCCTCGCGACCAATATGGCTGGTCGTGGTACCGATATTAAGTTGACCGACGAGGTCAAGGAGCTCGGCGGACTAGTCGTTATCGGCTCCGAGCGCCATGACAGCCGTCGCGTCGACAACCAGCTCCGCGGTCGTGGCGGTCGTCAAGGCGACCCTGGTACGACCCAGTTCTTCGTCTCTTGCGAAGATGATCTTATGCGTATTTTTCAAGGCGACCGTATTTCTATGCTAATGAAGCGCCTCGGCGTCGACGAAGATACTCCGATTCAGACCAAGTCCGTCAGTAAGACTCTCGAGGCCGCCCAAAAGCGTATCGAGGGCTTCAACTTTGACTCCCGTAAAAACGTCGTCCAATACGACAACGTCATCAACCGCCATCGCAAGGTCGTCTACGGTATGCGCCGCAAAATTCTCGACGGCGAAAGCATTAAAGACGAAATTGACCGTTTGATGAAGGAGTGCGCGAAGGACTTGACTATCGACTCGGCCCGCGTCAATAGAAACTTCAAAAAAGAGTTTCAAGCCGTCTTTCCGAGATTAGATGATGACCTGGTCGATACTATCGGCCACCTTAGAAAGGAAAAAGACCGCGAGAAGCTCGCTCTTACCGCTATTAAAGAAGCCTACCTTAAAAAAGAGGATGAATTTGGCGAGGAGCAAATGCGTATCGTCGAGCGCGAGATCTATCTTCGCGTCCTCGATACGCTCTGGATGCAACACCTCGAGAATATGCAACACCTCCGCGAGGGTATCCATTGGCGCTCGGTCGGCCAGCGCGACCCGCTCGTCGAATATCGCTCCGAATCCCAGAAACTCTTTGACTCCTTACAAAAAAATCTCCGCGAAGAAGTCCTAAAGATCCTCTTGAACCTAACCAAGCAAGAAGCCGTCGCTTCCGAAGTAACCGACGGAGAAGAGTACGAGTCCGAATTGACCAAGATGGCCGACTCTGCGACCGAAAAAGGGGTCAACGAGATCAGTAAAGGCGAGAAAAACCTCGATTCCGAGTTCTCCGACAAGCCTACCAAAACCGTCGTCAAACGCGCTGTTAGCAAGAAGAAGTCGAAAAAGAAAGGTAAAAGAAGGAAGTAATGCGATGCAAGCTGCTTTGTGGCGGGTACGGAGCGCGGCAGCGCGAGTAGTAGCGCGGCTCGCCCGTGGCGACCGCCCCTTGGGACGCGGAAGGCCGAAGGCCTACGGGCCGAGCCGACGCGCCGCCATAAAGTAGCTTGCAAGCATTACTTGCAGTTATGAAACACTCTGTTTATGAGATTACTCTGAAAAACGGCGCGAAGGGCTTGCTAATCAACGTCCCGGGCGCCAGCGTAATGAACGTCAAGGTCCAATTCCGCGCCGGTTGTCGCTACGCTAAAAAGCCCGAGCTCTACGAAATTGCCCACGTCGTCGAACATCTCGGCTTCGGCGCCAACGCCAAGTATAAAGACGAGCAGGCCTTCGAATCCGAATTTACCAAAAATGGCGCCTACCATAATGCTTGGACTTCCGACCTCTCAGTCTGCTACGAAGCCGAATGTGCCGATTTTGAGTGGAGTCGGATTTTGGACTTACACCGCATCTCGATTACCGAGCCCCGCTTCAATGACGAAGAGCTAAAAAGCGAGAAGTCGACCGTCCGCTCCGAGCTGACCGGCTACTTAAACGACTACTCGAGACTTATTTGGCCTCGCCTGATGGCTTCGACCGGTGAAGTTATCCCAACCCTCCGCGAGCGCCTCGCGACCGTCGGGAATATTGAGCTCAAAGATATTCGCGAACACTACCGTCGTACTCATACCGCCGCCAATATGCGCTTCGTCATTACCGGCCGCCTCCCCCGCCATCGCCGTCGCGCCGTCTCGAAAATGCTCGAGAACTGGAACTTAAAGCCCGGCGACCGTCTCGAAGCCCCAATCGACGAGCTCCACGCCGGCGACCCCGTCTTAATCCGCCGCAAGGACGCGAGTAACATTACTTTCGGCTTCTCCTTTATTACCCCCCGCAAGCTTAGTTCTGAAGAGACCCACGTCATGGACTGTCTCAACCATATTCTAAACGGAACGACCTCTTCGCGCATCTTCGGCCAGGCTCGGAAGCGCGGCCTTATCTACGGTATCGGCTCCGCTCTTACCAACGGTATCCATAACTCCTCTTGGGATTTCGACGGCGAGGTCAATCTCGAGACCTCCGACGAGCTCTTCGCTCTCATCAAAAAGGAACTTACAAAAGTCTTAAATGGCGACATCAAAGACGCCGACATCGAAGCGGCCAAGTCTTATGCCCTTGGCCGTCATCAAATGAGCGCTCAGACCGTCTCCCAAATCTCCGACTATTATTCCGATTCTTATTTCCTCGGCGGCGACATCGAAGAATACGACAAGATCCCTAGTATTATTAGCGGCATCGACAAGTCCAAAATCGTTGCCCTCGCTCGCGAATACGCCGATTCCGGCATCAAAGGCTTCGCCGCCGTCAGCTCCTGCGAAAAGGCCATCATTACCTCCCTCGCCGAGCAACTAAATCTCTAAATTTGCCATCTTACCCCTGTTATGATACAATGAGAAAAAGGAGTATATTATGAAAATAGCGATTTTGGGCTACGGGCTAGAAGGAAAAAGCGTAGAAAAATATTTTAAGGATAAAGCAGAAATTACCATTTTTAATAATTTCAAGAAACTCCCCGATACTAGCGAGTTCGACCTCGTCTTCCGCACCCCTTCGGTTAAAGTTCCTGAAAACGAGCCGAAAAACTGGACCTCCGTCACTAAATATTTCTTCGAAAATTGCCCCTGCAAAATTATCGGCGTGACCGGCACTAAAGGCAAGGGAACTACTTGTACTATGACTCGCGAGCTCCTCGAGGCCTTCGGCAAAACCGTCTATCTCGTCGGTAATATCGGCGAGCCGGCCATCGACTCTCTTGACAAAATCAAAGAAAATGATGTCGTAATATATGAGCTTTCTAGTTTCCAGCTTTGGGACCTCGATAGGTCCCCCGATATCGCCGTCGTCCTCCGCATCGAGCCGGACCATCTAAACGTTCATAAGGATTTCGATGATTATGTCTCCGCCAAGGCTAATATCGCTAAACATCAATATCCCGAAGACTCACTTATCTTCTTCCGCCTCAATCCGACTAGCAAAAAGTTTGCCCAGATCGGCCCGGCTCAGAAAATCGCCTATCCCTATATTGCAAAAACGGGAGACGTCATCACCGATTTTGAAAACACCAAAATCGCCCAGCAGCTTTTTCAACATCTCCCCCTTCTCGGCAAGCACAACCAAGAAAATCTCGAGGCTGCGCTCCTCGCCACTTACGCCTATCTTCATCCTATCGGCTCGAAGCCCGAGTCTTATCTCGACTGGCTAGAAGCCAATCAAACTACCCTAGAAAAAGCCATCCAAAATATGACCCCCCTCCCCCATCATATCGAGTTTGTCAGGGAACTAAACAATGTCAAATATTACGACGATTCCTTCTGTACTGTCTTTCCGGCCCTCGACGTCGCCCTAAAGTCCTTCGATAATACTCCGCTCGTCCTCATCGCCGGCGGTAGCGATAAAGGCGTCGACCTCGGCCCGGCCAAGCGCGCCATCTTCGACCGCAAAAATCTCCTCAAAGCCGTCCTGATCGGCGAGACCGCCGAAAAACTAGCAGAAAACGAAAATCCCGAAAGATACGTCCTCGCCGGCACCGACTTCAAAAAAGCCATCGAAACTGCCAAAGCTCTTGCCGAAGAGGCTAAAGAGCCCGCCGTCGTCCTCCTCTCGCCGGTTGCCGCCTCTTTTGATATGTTCAAATCTTACAAAGATCGCGGCGACCGGTTCAAAGCTATTGTCAATTCTCTCTAAATATGCTATAATAAACCAAAATTTCGAAAGGGGGTTACCGTATGGTAAACGAAAAGAACGTTAAAAAGGGGTCTAATCTAAGAACTGAATTAGACAAGCAGGTGGCGCGGTTCGCAATCGCCGAGGATGTCATCGAACGCATCGATAGTCTTTTGGTGGCTGCGCCCGAACTCTTTGAAGCTGACACTTGTCACGCTTTCGGCAAGGTTTACAGCGGCGACATCCAGATTGCCGTCCGCTCAATCGTCGAAAACGATGAATCTATTACAGAGTTCTACGCCGTCGAAGATGGCGGTATCGTCTTTACCGCCGAGCGTCGCAAAGACCATGCGGAAGATACGGTCTCTTCCGTTTTCATCGCCACCGGCAAGTGGACCGAAAAATTCGAGAAGCTGGAGAATAGTGTGAGGGAGGCACACTATCCCCTGTAAACGGACACCTACTTTTTCTCATAAAGGCCGCACAAAAGTGCGAAACTGCCGAAAAGGAGGTGATCCAAAATCTAAGGCCGCAGAACATCGCGGCCTTTTTCTTGGCTCGCTGTGTTATAATTAAATAGATGGAAAAACGTTTAGAGAGTCTTCAAGAAGAAATCAATAGAGCTTGGACGAGGCTTGATTTAGACGCAAAAATTACCGAAAGTAGTCGGCTCGAAACGGAAATCGCCGACCCCGACCTCTGGAAAAATCCCGACAACGCCAAGAAGAAAAACGAGCAATTTGCCAGGTTGAAAGACGAGATTGAGCCTTGGCAGGTCCTTAAAACCCAAGCTGACGACCTCAAGGAGCTTCTCGACCTAAACGAGCCTGATCTCGAATCGGAAATTGAGACCCAAATCTCCGCCCTCGAAAATACCCTAGCCGAGCTTAAAAAGACCCTGCGGTTTACCGGTCCTTACGACCGCAATAACGCCATCCTTCGCATTACCGCCGGCGCCGGCGGGACCGAGGCGATGGACTGGGCTGGGATGCTCGAGCGAATGTATTTACGATATTGTGAAAAACACAATATCAAACCCTCTCTCCTTGAGAAAACTAGCGGGGAAGAAGCCGGTATCAAAACCGCCGTCTACGAACTTAGCGGCAAAGACGTCTACGGCCTCCTAAAGTCCGAGCATGGCGTCCACCGCCTCGTCCGTCTTTCGCCTTTCAACGCCGATAATTTAAGGCAAACTTCCTTCGCCCTCGTCGAAGTCCTTCCGGTTATCGAAAACGATACCGACGTCCAAATCGACCCGAAAGATCTCCGGATTGATACTTACCATTCCGGCGGCCATGGCGGCCAGTCCGTCAATACAACCAACTCCGCTATCCGCATTACCCACCTCCCGACCGGTATCGTCGTTGCCATTCAAAACGAGCGTTCCCAACTCCAAAACAAAGAAAAGGCTCTGGAAATCCTCCGCGGCAAACTCGCGAGGCTCCAAATGGAGCAGCAAGCCGAAACCATCAACGACCTCCGCGCCGGCGAGTCCGCTTCTTGGGGGCAACAAATTAGAAATTACGTCCTCCAACCTTACAAACTCGTCAAGGATACTCGAACCAAATACGAAGAAACTGACCCCGAAAAAGTCTTGAGCGGCGAGCTCGACAATTTTATCGACGCATTTCTTGAAATGTAATGCGGCTTATGCTATTATAATTATATGATTTTGCTCGATCATGTTACGAAGCTCTATCCGACGGACCCTCGGCCGGCGCTTGATGAGGTTTCGCTACATATTGACCCGGGCGAATTTGCTTTTATGGTTGGGAAATCCGGCGCCGGGAAATCGACTGTAATAAAAATGATTACCAAGGAAGAAAATCCGACTTCCGGTAATATTACCGTCGGCGGGATTGACTTAAAATACGTCAAAAAACGTTACATCCCCCATTATCGCCGTCGCCTCGGCGTAGTCTTCCAGGATTTTAAGCTCCTCCCGGACCGAACTGTTTTCGAAAACGTCGCTTTTGCGCTCGAAATCGCCGGCTTCTCTTCAAAAGAAATTAAAAATACCATCCCCAAGGTCCTCGAAATCGTCGAGCTCTCCGATAAGGCCAAGAAATTTCCTTCCGCTCTCTCCGGCGGCGAGATCCAGCGCGTCGCGATTGCTCGCGCCGTCGCAAGACAGCCTAAGATTTTAATCGCCGACGAACCGACCGCCAATCTCGACGTCCTGACGAAGTCCGAAATCATCAATCTCCTCCAGCGTATTAACGATTCTGGTACGACCGTCCTCGTTACGACCCACGACGAAAATGTCGTCAACAATCTAAGAAAACGCGTTATTACCATTAAAGACGGCCGAATTGTCGCCGACCAAAAAGACGGCGGCGTCTATCGTCTCGACCGCGCTTCCGCCGAGGCCAAGGCTAAAGCCGAGACGCTCGAAAAGCTTCGCGCCGTCGGCGCCGTCCAAGACCGGGCCGAGCGAATTATTCATACCGCCGAAGAACAAAACCTCGCTTCGCCCAAGCCGAGCCTCTTCGCGAGCGACCGCCCCGCCCCGAAGCGACGTGTCCGCCGTACTAAGACCGTCGCCGAAACCCCGCTCTACTCCATCCGACCGACCAAGTCGAAAAAGGTCGCCCCGATTGTAACGACCTCCAAAGACCCGTTTGCCGCCCCGACCGTTTCCCGAAAAGCCCCCCGAACCTCCTCTAGCCCTGCGGCCAAGCCCGCTAAAGTTCTCAAGCCTAAAGGAGGGGTTATCTAATGAGCAAAATTTCTTCCGAGGAGCGCCTCGCTAAAAATCGCGCCCGAAACCAAGTCAAGATGACCAAGAAAAACCTCCGGACTATGTCCCGAAACGGCAAGGCCCATAAGGCCCGCTCGACCGTCCGTATTGTACGCTACGGCGCCGTCGGCTTTGCGCGCAACGTTTGGCTGAGCGTCGCCTCGACCGTAGTTATGACTATTACTATTTTGATTATGATAACTACGCTCGTCGCCTCGGCTATCTTCTCTTCTACCGCCGATACTTTTCTCCGCGAAAAAGTCGATATTACGATTTTCCTTAAACCCCGCACCTCCGCCTCTGTTATGAAGGAGATGACTACCGCCTTGATGGAAGATAAAAACGTCCGCCAAGTAGTTGCTACTACTTCGGAGGAGGTCTTTGAAAAATATCTCGAGGAAAATCAAGACAACAAAATGCTCATGAAGACTTTGAGCGAAGAGGAAATGAAGAATCTCGCAATCTCCGCTATGCAAGCTAGCCTTCGCATTAAAGTCTATAATTTAGAAGATACCTCCGGTATCGAGCGAATCGTGAGCGAAAACCCGCTTTTCGTCGACAATCTCGACCCTAATTATCCGCCGAATTACGATACCAACCGCAAGGAAATCGAAACCATCAACAATGTCGCCGGAGTTATCAACCGAATCGGCTGGATTCTCTCTGCTATCTTTATCGCGATTTCTATCTTAGTTATCTTTAATACGATCCAAATGGCTATCTTCTCTCGTCGCGAGGAGATTTATATGATGCGCCTCGTTGGCGCCGACAAGACTTTTATTCGCGGTCCGTTTATTGTCGAGTCCCAAATCTCCGGGATTATCGCCGGCCTGCTTGCCTCTACCGCCGCCTATTTCGGTTACAAGGCTATTGCCCCCGGCCTGGTCGATTGCGGTGTCGACGTCTCGAAAATCTCTAATATCGTCGAATCCGAAAAGCTCGTTCTCGTCTATCTCTGTTCTTGTCTCGTTGGGATGCTAATCGGCGCCCTCTCCGCTCAACTTGCCATTAAAAAATACTTAACCAAAAAGAAAAAGTAGTCACTTCTCAAGTACACTATATTGCATTTTAACCAAAAGCATATTATAATGGAAGCATGTGGAATAGGCTACGACGAACTTTACTTTTACTCTCGGCTGGCGCCTGCTTAGTGAGTGGCCATGCCTTGCGTGTTGTCTTGACTTCCGAGAGCGCCGTCGCGACCGACTACTGTACTTCCGAGGCCTGTCTCGAGGCTAAAAAAGAAGAAGCCGAAAAGACCGAGGCCGCTGAAAAAGCGACTACTACCGCCGCGACCCATAAGACCGCCGTTGCTCAGCTCAACCAAGAAATTACTACCAAGGAGTCCCAAATCCAGGTCGCTATTGCTAAAATCGCCAGCTTAAAACAGGAAATTAACGACAAAATCGCTTCGCTAACCGAACAAAAAACCGCCCTCGCGGAAGTACTTAACGAGATGAACCACGATAGCGAGACTACCCTTATTATGCAAATCGCTAGCAGTAAAAATATCGCCGACTTGACCGAAAAACAAGCTCGCTCCGAAACTATCAAAAACCAAATCGCTAGCTATGCCGAAAAAATCGAACAGGCCAAAGAGGAACTAGAACAAGAAAAAGCTCGCCAAGAAACTATCGAAGCGGGCCTACTCTCCGAACAATCCGAGCTCTCTACGATGCGCAACGAGCAGGCCTCGCTCCAAGCGAAATACGAAAGCGACGCCGCCGCCTACGAGTCCGCCGCCGAAGAAGCTCGCCGAATTCAAGCCGACGAAATCGCCAAGGCTATCGCCGCTGCCTCTCGCGCCGCTGGCGGCCGCGCCGTCGTCGACGGCGGGTTAGATTCCTACCCTTACGCCGCCGACTGCCCCGGCGCTAACTGGCGCTACTCTGGCTATATCGATACCGCTTACGGTGGCGCGCTCTGCGAATGTACGAGCTACGCCGGCTGGAAGGCTCAAGAATACTGGGGCTACGCTATCCCTTGGGCCGCCGACGCCAAAGGTTGGGGCTATTACGCCGCCGTCTATGGTCTAAGGTACGACTCTACTCCGGCCGTCCATACTATCGGCGTCCAATATGCCGGTATCTGGGGCCACGTCGTCTGGATTGAGCATGTCAACGACGACGGTACGGTCGACGTCTCCGAATACAATAATACTTACAGTAGCGGCGGCGCGTATGCCTCTTACGGCTACCAGACCGGCGTCCCGGCTTCCTCGTATTACTATATCCATTTTGACTAATTCGTGATATAATATACCAAATGATTAAGAAGGAATGGACAAACCCTAAAGTTAATTTAGCTAGTGCTATTATCGGCGCTGCCGTTACTCTGGCTATTGGGCTTTTAGTTGGCTTGAATTGGAATAATATTGCCCCATACATTGGATTTGGCAAAACTGTCGCAGGCAGCTCTGAAGTAAAAGATTGGAGCGCCCTAAACGAGGTCTATACCGCCCTCGTTGGAAATTTCGACGGCGAGATCGATAATACCAAGGTAATCGAATGGGCTAAACAGGGGATCGCTGCCGCCGCGGAAGATCCCTGGACCGTCTATATGACCGCCGAGCAGGCCGATTCTTTCCAAGATTCTCTCGCTGGAAAAGTCGGCGCCGGGATTGGCGTCTCGATTCGCAAGGTCGATGACTACGTCCGCGTTGTCCGTACTCTCCCGGATAACCCTGCGCGGGCGGCCGGAGTTCTAGCCGGCGATATTATCTACAAAGTCGACGGCGAAGAAGTCTACTATCTCGACTCCGACGAAATCGTCCAAAAACTCCGCGGCGAAGCCGGGACCAAGGTAAAATTAACCGTCGTCCGCGACGGCGAAGAAAAGGACTTTGAGCTTACCCGCGAAGAAATCAACAACGTCTCCGCTGAAGTGACTTATGACGGCGATACCGCCTATATCTTGACGACCCGCTTCGATAAAGATACCGGTACAATTATCGAAAAGGAGGCCAAGACCTTCGCCGACAAGGGAATTAAAAAAGTTATCTTAGACCTCCGCGATAATGGCGGCGGCTATACCTCGGCGGCGGTCGATTTGCTTAGCCTCTGGCTCGACGGCGAAAAGGCCTACGAGCAAAAGAGCAAAATCGCGAGCGATAATACTACCGTCTATACCTCCCGCGGCAAGGCCGTCTTAAAAGATCTGAAAACTGTCGTCCTAGTTGACGGCGGGACCGCTTCCGCCTCCGAGATTACCGCCGGCGCGCTCAAAGATTACAAAAAAGCGACTTTACTTGGCGAAACTACCTACGGTAAAGGCGTCGTCCAGAGTATGGTTTCACTTTCGAGCGGCTCGCTCCTTAAAGTTACCTCGGCCCATTGGTATACTCCGAACGATTACAACATCGGCGACTCTGGCCTTGAGCCAGACCAAAAAGTTGAACGAACTTACGACGACATCAACAAAGATAAAGACCCCCAGCTTGAGGCTGCTAAAAAACTATGAAAGGAAATATCGTCTTAGTCCATGGCTACCGCGGTAGTCCCGCCGGTCTCGCCGAGATTGGCGAACGACTCGAGAAGGCCGGCTACAAAGTTTTCCTCCCGAGTATTCCGCCTTTCGGCGGCTCGGGGCCTCTCGAGTCCTATACTCGCGATTCTTACGCCGATTTTATCGCCCGTTATCTAGGGGAAAATAAGATTTCAAAGCCGGTTCTCGTTGGTCATTCGATGGGGTCGCTGATTGTTGCCGCGACCGCCGAAAAATACCCCGAACTCCTTGACAATAAATTAATTTTTCTCGCCCCAATCTCGGTCAAACCTCCTCGCCCAATTGCAATTTTGAATCCCCTCGCGACCGCCTTTCCTCGCGGCGTCGTCGACGTGACTACGACCGCTTTTAATATGGTCCCAAACGGCCTCGAAACGACCAAGAAAACTATGCGCTTGACTCGTGAAGCTTCGAAACAATTTACCAGCAAAAGCGATGTTAAGCTTGCCGGGATTTTCTCGATTGACCACGCTATCTCCGATTTTAATTTCAATAAAAATACCCTTTTTCTCGCCGGCGCAAAAGATCATCTTATCTCGAGAAAAAAGACCGAGGCTCTCGCCGCCGAGCTGAGTAAAAAGATGCCGACAAAAACCGCTTTCGTCTCCGGGACTGGCCACCTCCTAAACTATGAAAAGCCGCTTGAAACCGCCGCCGAGATTACTAAATTTTTAGAAAGTGATATAATATAGTTATGGTTACCGCAAAAAAGACCGCCGAAAAAACGCCCGCTAAAGAATCCGCGCTCGTAAAGTTCGGCGCTGGTCTCGGCTACGAAAAACTTTGTACGGTCTTCATTATCGGCTGTATCTTCGGCGACGTCTATGAGATCGTCCTAAACTTCTGCACCCATTTAATCAACGAACACGAGATTTTCCTCGAGCGTCGTAGCGCCACTATCTATGGTCCATTCTCGGTCATCTATGGCGTCGGCGCCGTCATTCTTGCCAAATGCCTTGCCGAAAGAAATTTGAAGTGGTGGCAGCTTTTTATCCGCGGCGCGCTAATCTGCGGCGTCTCCGAAATCATCATTGGCTATCTCCAAATCTGGTTTACTGGTACGAGCTCGTGGAACTACAGCAACCATTGGCTCAGTTTCGCCGACGGCCTCTCCTCCCCCTTTATTATCTTCCTGTGGGGCTTCATCGCCGTCTTTTTCATCAAATGTATCTACCCACTTATCTGCAAACTGACCGACTGTATCCCGCCGGTCGCCGGCCGGAAAGTCCTCAATGTCGTGATGATTCTTTTGGTGATTGATATGCTGATTAGCTTTTCCGCTGTTGTCCGCTGGAACTTCCGCCACCAAGGGAATCCTCCTCTGACTCCTTACGGCCAGTTCTTAGACTCCGCCTACCCCGACGATCGTATGAAGAGCGCCTACCCTAACATGGAATTTGTCGAGTAATGCTCCTCGCCGCCAATCTCTTTCTTGGGCTTGGGCTTTTCTTGCTACTAACTAAATACCTGCTAATCTTAGTCCATCGCCCTCGCCCGCTTAAAGCTAGAGAACTAAAAAATCCCCGTTTCGCCGTCCTCGTCCCTGCCCGTTATGAGAGTAGCGTTATCGAAGATTTATTCAAGAGTTTTGAAAACCAGACCTATAAAATCTCGCCCCAGGATATTTACATTATCGTCGAGGCCGCGTCCGACCCGACCGTCGTCCTCGCCCGAAACTATGGCTACCAAGTTTTCGTCCGCCCGCATCCCGAAAAACAACGTAAAGGTTATGCTTTAGACGAAGCCGTTCGTGCTATTTTAAAGCAAGAGCATTAC
>JAFUBU010000008.1 GCA_017460045.1 Candidatus Saccharimonadota bacterium | reverse complement strand
TTATACGAGCTAGCGAGCACTGCGAAGTCGCCTGTAAAATCTCGCGAGCCAGAGGTCGTAGTGGCGGTTGCGCTAACTTTTGGTAATCTCCAGCCTTTCGGGCAAATATCTCGAGACGAAGTACCAACAGTTTTACCGTCGTTGTAATAGGAAAAGCCGAGGGTGGCCGTATAGAAGTTGTAGTAGCCGGTATCACTATCGTTGGTATAACTACTGCTCTTAGTGCGGAATTGAGTCTTGGCGTAGTTGTCGTTGCTTGTACCGAAGTTGGCGGCGGTTGTGCTGGTTAAAGTACTACTACTTGTAATGCTGCCTTGCTTCCCGGCGGGAGGGAGGTAGTAGGTCGTATTGTTGTCGATATTGGTGTCGGAAGAGGTTAGGGTAAGGCCGGTCTCGGTAGCGCTCATGCCGAGGGCGAGGTTCTCTACCATCCAGACCTTACCGTCCGGGAGACGCTTTACAGTATATGCTTTACCGTCTCGGGAATCTACAAGAGTAGTTGTGTCGCCGACGTTGGGGAGCGAAGTCGAGGCGTCGAAATCCTGCATGGTCGGGACAGGCTCGGCTACGCAACGTACAGACCTACCGTAGTACTTAACGTCGTTGTGCGTGTACAGGAGACTCGAACCGAAGCGCAGGTAGTAGCCGTTAGTGCTGGAGCCCTGGGTAGAGGCCCAATAGTATCCGTTGCTACCCACATTGAGCCAGCCAGACGAGTAGAAGCCGCCGCCGTATACGAAGCTATAAGGTGCGCTTCTAATTTTGGCTGAGCCAGTAGCGTTGTTTCCGCCCATAAAGGAGGCAATGTTGCCATTTTCAGTATTAGTTGGTAGCCTCCAGCCTTTCGGGCAGACTACGAGGGCGGCGCCGTAGGAATAATAGGAATGTTGCGAGTAAGTATTGCCGCTAGAGCTTGGACCATTGATATATTGCATATTGGTGTAGCTATTTGTACCAGACCAGTCCGAAGTTCCAGTGCGGGCGGTTACGGTCTGCGTTCCGGAAAGGGAGATAGTTTCGTAAGAAGAATTAGAGGCGTTGGTATCGAAGTTGGAAGTTGAGGTAGTGAGGCTGAGGTTACCACCCTTAGTAATTGAGACACCGGTAACGTAGCGGAGGGAGAGGTCTTTAGTCATGATACAAGTCCCGGCCATAGTGATAGGATAATCGCCGTTAGCACCAGCAGTACCGGTGTCTGGGAAGCGGTAGATGGAATAATCTTGGTTGTCTCTACTATCCGTTACCGTACCAGTATGACCCGGAGTAAGGCTGTTACAGACAAAGCTTTGCATTGAGCCGAGATTGCCGTCGTCGGGAACGGCCCAAACTGGGTAGAGGGTAATGGTCGAGCCGGGGGTGGTGGTTTGGCCGGCGGCGGAGGCGGCGGAGAGGAGGTCTAGGACCGAGACCGAAGCTTCGGCGGAGTAGGCGGCGGTAGTAGCACCAGAAGTTAGCGCCCAACCGAGGAATTCGGCATCAGATTTTACCATAGTCCCAACGGCCGGGAGCGTAACGCTTGTCCCGTCCTTAACCGTCCCTTCGGTAGTCTTACTCGGAGAGCCGGAGTCCGCGCCGTTGGAGGAATAATTTATCGTATAGCTATTTTGGGCTATACACCGTACGGCGTACCCGAGGTACTTGTAGTCGTGGTACTGCGGGTACACAATCGACGAACCGAAGTACAGGCTGTAGCCGAAGAGGGCATAGTGGACCGAGGAGGACCAGTAGTACCCGACCGAACCAAGACTGCTGGCGCCAGTATTCGTCCCATCCCAGCGGCCCGAGTACGAGAAGCCGGCGTAGTTGTTGCCATTCGCGGCGGTTCCGTTATGGATACCGGTGTGAATATCCGAGTCGGTAGTGTAGTAATTATATGCAGTGCTAGCATTAGTCCAAGAAGCGCTGGAATTATAGGATTTAGCAAGAGTGGTAAACTCTGCCGCGCTACCCGAAGTTACCGTAGTACCGCCGTCCGTAACTTTTGGGAGCCTCCAACCTTTCGGGCAAATATCGCGGGTGGAAGAGCCGGAGCTACCAGAGCCGTAGTAGGAATGGCCAAGGGTGGCAGTATAGAAGTTATAATAGCCAGTATCAGAATCGTTGGTATAGCTACTGCTCTTAGTACGGAACTGAGTTTTGGCGTAGTTATCGTTGCTCGAACTGAAGTTGGCGGCGTCGGAGCTGGTAAGAGTACTACTGCTAGTGATGTCGCCCTGTTTTCCAGCCGGAGGGAGGTAGTAGGTCGTATCGTTGTCAATATTGGTTTCGGAAGAGGTTAGAGTAAGGCCGGTCTCGGTAGCGTCCATGCCGAGGGCGAGGTTCTGAGTCATCCAAACTTTGCCGTCCGGGAGGCGCTTTACGGCGTAGGTCTTTTGGTCTCGCGTATCGACGAGGACGGCGGAATCGCCGGTATTCGGAAGAGAAGAAGTGGGGTCGAAATCTTGCATAGTCTGGACGTCGGCGATACAGCGGACTGAGAATCCGTACCTCTTGCTGATGCTGTTCCGTACCAGCCCGTTCGACGAATTCATGCTCAGAATATATGAGCCCGTAGAACTGTACTGAGTAGAGGACCAGTAGTACCCGCCCGAGCCAGCACTGAACCAACCACCGTTGTAGTGGCCGCCGAGGACGAAGAGGTAGGGGAAACCGGTAATATTGCTAATTGTTGCAGCTGCGTTGCTACCTTTAACAATGGCAGAGATACCGGTAGTAGAGCTTTCGTTCGAGCCGCTGTTGTTGTATTCATCCGACGTTGGGAGGCGCCAACCTTTTGGACAGACTACCATGGCCGCACCCCAAGAGTAGTAGCCTCTTCCGGCGTAGCTACCGGTTCCGTTCGCCAGATAATACTTATTGCTATAAGCATTATCTGAGGAATAGGAATTGCTCACGGTGACGCTTGAAGTTGGGGCGGTGATAGACTCGCCGGAGCCGGTCGGGGTAGTGAAGCCGGAATCATCTGGTGAAAGGGTCATTTCGCTATTGGCGGCGGCCATAGTCGAGGAGGCGGTGCTCTGAAAGGCAACGGCGCCGAGATTGAGGTCTTTGGTCATAATACATTTCCCTGCAATATTAGCTACGGTACTAGAGCCAATACCTTCGTAGGTCTGGTCCGTAGGAATACGGTAGACGGAATAGACTTGGTTGTCTCTAGTATCTTGAAGATAGGCTGTAGCTCCGGAAGCGAGGCTAGCGCAGCTAAAGGATTGCATCGTACCATCTACTTGTTGCCAAATAGCATAAAGCGTAATAGTAGAACCACCAGTAGTTAAATCAGTAACAGATTCTCCGTCTGTATAGGTAGCAGTAGTAGCAGAAGAATCGGTACTCCAACCAAGGAAGACATAACCAGAACGAGCAAAAGCGTTAGCAGTAAGAGCGGTAGCTGTACCGGACATAATAGATTGGTTAGACATTTCTCCAGTAGCATCATTAGCGTTCTTGTTAAATACTACAGTATATGCTAAACAGCTATTGTCCATAAGTACTGTATATAGTACATCCCCAGTATAAGTCCCCGGAGTAATACTAGTATCGACTTTAAGGCCATAGTAAATCGGTACGGTACTTTCTTCCGAAACAGAAGATTTAGAGGTAAGAGCGGTATTAGTAGCGTTAGCATAAGCGGGAAGACCAACATAAGTACTAGTATTTTCAGAGTTTAAGCCCCAAGTATTAGAACTAAGAGCAGTAGCCGTAGAACCAACCGCCGTAGAGGAAGTAGAGAT
>JAFUBU010000029.1 GCA_017460045.1 Candidatus Saccharimonadota bacterium | reverse complement strand
GTCCGTTGCATCGCTGACTAGCCTTGCTCAAATCGAAAGTTATGTGGCTACCGGGTAGCTTTTCTCGGACAGCTCTCGGCAGTTCTTCCGGCAGGTACTTGTCGCGAACAATGTACCCCTTATCTCTTCCCCAGCAAAAACCCCAAATTACTATACCCCTCGATGATCGAAAGCAACTTCTCCGGCGTCTCGTAGTCGAGCGCGACGAAGCGCTTTAGCCGTGAGAAGTCGACCGGCCCAAAGTTCATTCCCGAAACCGTATTGAGCTCAAATCGAATCCCGAGCCGCGCCATATCTTCGCGCGAAACATTGTGCGGCGCTACCCCGTACGGCCAGGCCAAAATATCCGGCTTAAACCCAATATGCGACGAAAAACTTTCTTGCGCTCGCTCGAGATCCGTCAAGATTTCCTCCCTCGACGCGCCCTCGACCAAGGCCCGCCCCTCTTTATGATGGTGTAAATCGTAAGTATGCGAGCCGAATTCGACTAGTCCAGAACTCCGGAGCTCCAAAATCTCGTCCCAATTCAAATATCCCGGCGTCCTCTCATCGGCGTACCGCGCGATGATATTTTGGTTGACTGGAAGCTCCATCTCCCTTAAAATCGGAAACGCATTCAAATAAAAATCTTCGTACCCATCATCAAAAGTCAAAACCATTAACGGCTTCTCTAAATCGCGCCCAAGCAACTTCTCCGCCTCATGCAAAGTACAAATCCGAAATCGCGAGCGAAACAGCTCCAAGTATTTCCGAAAAGTCTCGACCGACATTACCAAGTCTCGGCTCGCTACGTCGGAAGACGGCTCCAAGGCAATTCGATGGAACATCACGACCGCGAGCTTCGGCGCTTTTTGATATTTTTCTTTTCGCTTTGGCATCGCTACCGAAATCGGTCGCGCGACCCGGCTCGCCGTCTTCGACACTAAATCTCTCTTTCGTCCCATTATCTTAATCTTATCATAAACGCCCCAAATTTACTACTCTAGAGGACTACCTTTCCGATAATTTTCTACCGCCTTCCGCAAAGCGTCGTGCCCCAAAATCGAACAATGAAACTTATGTTTTGGCAAGTTGCCGAGGTAGTCGTCGATATCTTTTGCCGAAATCTCGACCGCCTCGTCTAGGGTCTTACCCTTCGCGAGCTCCGAGAGCGCCGAAGTCGACGCAATCGCCGAGGCGCACCCATAAGTTTTCCAGCGCAAATCGACGATTCGCCCGTCGTGGACCTTGATATACATCCGCATTTGGTCGCCGCAAATCGGGTTCCCGACCGTCCCGACCGCGTCGTAGTCAAACTTTTTCTCGTCCCCCATCAGATAATTTCGCGGGTGCAAAAAATGCTCCTTGACGATTTCCGAATAGACCCAATCTTCTCCTTCGTTCATTTTTCCTCCATTTCTATTGTACTAATTTTTTGTAATCTCGAAACAATCCCCGGCAAGACTTCCATTACTCCGTCTACGTCGGACAATTCCGACGAAAGCCCGAAAGAGAATCGTATCGACGAATGTGCGACTTCCGCGTCGCCGGTCTTCGCCATTAAAACATGGCTCGGACGAGTGTCTCCTGCTGCACAGGCCGAGCCAGTCGAGACGATTACGCCCTCCGCGTCGAGATATAGTTGTATCGACTCCCCCTCCGCTGCTCGGAACGACGCGTTGAGAATATTCGGCAAAGACGCCCCGGGCGTAAGGTCGGTATTTAGGCTACTCCCCGGTATTTCCTCAAGGATTCTTCGCGCTAGCCGGTCGCGTAGCTCCCGGACTTTCGTATCATAAAGTTCCCAACTTTTTTGCTCGGCAATTTTTTTGAGCGCCGCTTTGAAGCCAATAATCCCGACCGTGTTATAAGTCCCGCCTCGTCGTTTACCCTCCTGATTTCCACCGATAATGAGCGGCCGAAACGGTACGCCTTTCCGAACATAAAGCGCCCCAACTCCGACCGGCCCGCCGATTTTATGTGCCGAAAAAGTCGCGTAATCGAGTCCAAGCTCGTGGACATCGACCGGTATCTTCCCGAGCGCCTGCGTCAAGTCCGAATGGACGTACGCTCCTTTTCGCTCTGTTACGAGCTCCCGCCCGAAGTCGTCTTTCGCCTCAAACAGCTCCGACTCTTTCGGCGTCGGGACTTGCGAAGCCTCTCGAACTACCGAAGCGACGTCGAGAATGTCCCCCGTCTCATTATTCGCCAGCATAAAAGAATAAAGTCTCGGCAATTTTTTCCCTGAAAATTGCTTCGCCGCTTCGAAAATGGAATGATGCTCTAGCGGGGAAGTAAAAATCTCATGTCCCTCAAAAGTCCGAACTATAGTATTGTTAGACTCCGAAGACCCCGAGGTAAAGAGAATCTCGCTCGGCTCCGCCCCGACTAACCGCGCAAGCGATTCTCTCGTCTCCTCGATTTCGTTGAGCGCGAGATGCCCCGGGGTATGGAGTGCCGACGCGTTCGCGAAAAACTTTTTCTCCGCTTCGTGCATCGCCTCCAAAACCTCCGGCAGCATCGGCGCCGTCGCCGCATAGTCTAAATAAATCATAGTTTTATTCTACCACGAGTCCTTGCCTCTGTTAAATGCTTACGCTGTGACTCGCCCCGCGTAGGCGACGTTGTGGGCAAGCGCTTGGTCTTGAAGTCGCGCCGCCCGGACGAGGTCGTCGACGCACGAATTTACCGAATGTTTGACTCGGTCGCGCTCCTCCGCTTTCTTCCCGTCGTTCCAACGGTCGAGCGTTCCGACGAGGTATCCCGTAATCCGTCGTAGCCGCTCGAATTTTTCGCTATCAAAATAATAATCATGTTTGTCGAAGTATTTTTTCGCCGCCTCTTCGCTACCGTATTTCATCACTAGCGAAGTCCCAAGCTCTACCAGGACGCTCGCGTGCATATTTTCGTATTGGTCGACCGTCTCGAGCGCCTCTCGGATTGCACTCTCTGGCACTTTCGCGTACTCGTTCAGAGATTTTACATATCGCTTAAAATCGAATTTGGTTTTGTCGCTTGGTGCGAAGTAGATGATGTTTTTCATTTTTAATCCTTATGTTAATTGTCCTGCTTATGATTATAAACGCTACATATAGTGCTTGTCAATACTAAAATACGCTACATATAGCGTTTTCCACATTACCCATGCGGGAACGACGTTTCTATGGTATAATAAAGCAAATTTCATTATTTTTGCGGAGAGATATTCAAGCCATGAAAAAGTTGTTCACTATCCAAATCGAAAGCCTAATTAAGACCTTAGCGCTCTACGTCCTGGTAGATTTGCCGCAGGAGGCTTGGTTCGACTCCGAGACTAGCGACAATCTCGGTGGGCTTTTCTCGCCGGAGGCTTTCCAAGACGCTGTTAAATACGAGAGCTATCTTTCCGGGCGAATTCTTAACCTTGACAGGGAATCGATGGAGAATGGTGTCCGCGCCATCGGGGCGTACCAGGCTCGCTACGTCGCGGCGCATCTCCCGAAGGCTAAAGTCAAAAAAATCCTCCAGAGTCTCGACCTCTTCGAGCCGAAGCAGAAGGACAAGAAATTCGTCCGCGCCTGGCAAAAGCGTTGGGTCGAGCGCGCCGATGACCTTTACAACCGACTTAGCAAGGCTCTCGACGAGCCGGATTTCCGAGAAAAGTTTACTCGCCTCGAAAAGACCAAAGTTACCGAATCGATGCTCAAAAATTTCCCTGCTCTCGTCCGCTATCCCGCTCGGTTTGAATTTACTGCCGAAGCTACTAAAATCATGAACCAAAAAGTTATCGACTCCCAGGTTACTCCCCGTATCGCCGACTACTATGTCTATTCTTTCGAAAGCTACGAAGCAATCGTCTCTCTTCTCCCGGTAGCGGAGTTTCTCGTCCGCGAGTCAAACTACGCCCATCTTATCTGGCTCGCCGGCGACTACCTGAATATTATCTGGCGCGTTCTCCCCGACGACGAGCTTCTAAACGCTCGTTTCGAGCGCGTCCTCTTCAACGCCTACTGGCTCAAAATCAACAGCCTCTGGCCGATTGTTAATTATCCCAAATTTAAGTTCAATAGGGAAAACGACGAATTAATTTTCAACGATGCCCTCGGCTGGATTATGAGCCTGACCAATCTCGACGACTTTTGTCCCGAGCTTTGCGAGTATCTCGATTTTCTAGGCAACTTCTCGGTCGCCGACCAAATCGCGAGCGATATCCCAAAGCCGGTTATTAATTGTGCTTTCCACCGTAAGCATAAAAACGACGCTCCGGAAAAAATTTTTGCCGCCGCGCTCAATGAGCTTCCCGAAGAAGATGCCCTGACCATGTTCGCCCACCCTGATACTCCAGAAGAGGCCGAGCTCTCGGTCGATTTTCTCCTGAGCGGCCGGCTCGACGCCGAGAACGTTCCATTTTTCGCTGAAAAGCTCGTCAACGTCTCCCATCCCGACAAGATTGCCCCCTATATTATTAACCGCTATGTCGACGAATTCGAAAATCTTGTCAAACAGTTTGAACGCTATAATTGTCGCGAGCGGCTCGACTATGATATTACGGTTTCGATTTTCGAAACTGCCTGCGACAACGCCGTCGAGCCTGACGAGCTTCTGGCTCTCGAGAGATTTGCCGACGCTATTCGCGACCAAAAGGTTAGCGGGAAACGCCGCTCGCTTACCGCTCCTCGTCTCGACCGCGCCCTAAAGCTCGCCAAGGCCAACGTTGCCGACTTTGCCAAAGCCCGCCAAAAACTCGTCGATTTTCTTGCCTACTAGAGCCGGACTAGTCCTCCCGACTTTCTCGCCTCAATAATTTTCCGTACGTTCGCATTGGTCGGAGCGATGCCTTCCTTTTTCATTTTTCGCGACATCCCCCGTCCGATCAAGGCCTCCTCTTCCGAATAAACGCATCCGCAATATTTCTGCATGTAAAGCCCGACTCCTCGCGCTGTTTCTTGGCCTTCTTTCCAGCCTTCGCGAAAATCGCGATAGACAAAAGTTAGCCCGTAGTCTTCCGTTAGCGCCTCTAAAATCTCGCGAATAAAATCATGCTTTTGGTAAATACTGTAAAGTAGCGTTGTAGAAATTGCATCATATCCATGGCTAACGGCGTACTCGCAGGCCTCGCGTAGCCGCAAGGGATAGCAATATTCCTCGCATCTTCGCTCGAGATTTCCTGCCGCCGCGTTTACGTTGCAGACAAACTCATCTAGCCCGTAGGTATCTTCGATTACTAGCTCCGCCTTAATTTCTGCCGCATATCTTTTCAAACAATCTCGCCGCAGCTTATACTCCGAAAACGGATGAATATTCGGATTGTACCAAAATAACGTCGGCTCTATTCCTTCCGCTCGCAGAGTCTTTACGCAGTACACGCTACATGGCGCGCAACAGGTATGCAGCAATAATTTCACAGCTTTACCGCCTCTCGATGCTCTTCGCTCCCGAAGTACGAGTCGTCTAAATATTCATAGTTGGATAAATACTTCTCCTTGTAGTCTAAAATCCGATAGACCGACTCGTTGATTCTCGCCTCGCTGATAGTTTCCTTGATAGTCTGCGCCGCGAGCTCCGGGTCGGTCGGCAGAAGCAAGAGGTCCGCCCCCGCCTCGACCGCTTTCCGATAAATTTCCGCCTCCTCGTAATTGTTTACGAGCGCGCCCATATTTAGCCCGTCGGTCATAATAAGCCCATCAAATCCAAGTTCTTTTCTGAGTAAATCCGTCGTCAATTTATAAGACAGCGAGGCCGGCGTATCGTCGCCAGCTACGTTCGGCAAGGCGATGTGCCCGACCATAATCATCTTCGCCCCGTTTGAAATCGCGTTCTTAAACGGTACTAAATCTACCGCGTTTAGTTCCTCGCGCGTACTTTCGACTATCGGCAAAGACGAATGCGAGTCGGTCGCAGTGTTACCATGCCCCGGGAAATGCTTAAACGTCGCCATTACGCCGTTTTCTTCTAGCCCTTCCGCGAGCGCTAGGGACATTTTCGCGACGACCTCCGGGTCGGACGAAAAACTTCGCTGACCGATGACGGTATTGTATGGATTCGAGTAAACGTCCGCGTCTGGCGCCGTATCGACGTTTACCCCGATTGCTCGTAGTTCCTCCGCCAGTACCCTCCCGACCGTCCGCGCTTTCGAAAGGTCACCCGTCTGCCCGACTTGGTACATAAACGGTATATCCGTCGCCGCCTTATTGGTAATATTTGCGATGCGCTGGACCGAGCCGCCCTCCTCGTCAGTCGTGATAATTAGAGGCGTTTTTGCTAAACTCTGTAATTTCTGGACGAACTCGCGCGTCTTCGCTAGCGTCCGGTAATTGTCTCCCATTAAAATATACCCGCCGTACGGCGCCGTCTCTAGCTTCTCGGTCGTAGTCTCCGAAAGCGTCGCCCGCGGAGCTTGGGGGATTATCATCTGCGCAATTTTTTCATCCAGGGTCATTTTATCTAATTTCTCCTTGATTTTGTCTACCTCCGGCTCCGACGCCGCCGGCTGTTCCTCGCGCATCTTACCTTCCCATGGCTTCAAAATCCAAATCGCCGCCCCTCCCCCGACTATGGCTAGCACTAATAGCCCGACTAAAAATTTTCTCATGCTACCATTATACTACACCTCTGTGTTATAATGTAAGTATGATAGAGATAATTGTCGGCCTACTTTTGTACAAAATAAGTAAGTGGGGGATTGGCCATAAATAAAGGAAACCCTTATGCATGAAATTAAATGCCCAAATTGCAACAAGACTTTTAAGGTAGACGAGACTAGCTACGCGGCGATTCTGTCGCAAGTCCGTTCGCAAGAATTTGATAAAGAAGTCCACGACAAATTAGCCGAGATTGAGACCAAGCACCAGACCGAAATGAAGCTAGCTGAAGAGCGAATTAGAAACAAGACCCAGCAAGAATTATCTGAAAAAGACGCTAAAATTTCTAAGTTGAAGGCCGAGCTCGAAAATTCCGATACCGTTAAAAAGCTCGCCATCTCCGAGGCTACCGCGCCGCTCGAAAAGGAGCGCGACCGGCTCAAAAACGACCTCGAAAACAAGAATTCCGAGCTCAAAATCCGCGAGCAGTCGCTCAAGGAAAAATACGAGGGCACTATTCAGCTCAAAAATGAGGAAATCGAGCGCCTGAAAGATCTGAAGTCGAAACTTAGTACCAAGATGGTCGGCGAGACTCTCGAGCAGCACTGCGAGATTGAGTTTAATAAGGTCCGCGCCACCGGTTTTCAAAATGCCTATTTTGAAAAGGACAATAAGGTCTCCGAGAGCGGTAGCAAGGGCGATTATATTTACCGCGAGACCGACGAAAACGGTGTCGAGATTATCTCCATTATGTTTGAAATGAAAAATGAAAATGAGACTACTGCGACGAAGCATAAAAACGAGGATTTTCTAAAAGAGCTCGACAAGGATCGCCGCGAGAAAAAGTGCGAGTACGCGGTTCTTGTCTCGCTTCTCGAGGCTGATAATGAGCTTTATAATACCGGCATTGTCGACGTCTCCTATCGTTTTCCGAAGATGTATGTTATCCGCCCGCAGTTCTTTATTCCGATGATTACCCTTTTGCGAAATGCTGCGCTTAATTCTCTGCAGTATAAAAACGAGCTCGCCGCCGCCCAGAATCAGAATATTGATATTACTCATTTTGAGGAAAATATGGAGGCCTTCAAGGAGGGCTTCGCCCGAAATTATGAGCTCGCTTCGCGCAAGTTCCAGACTGCGATCGAGGAGATCGACAAGACCATCGCCCATCTCCAGAAGACCAAGGAAAACCTCCTTCGCTCCGAGGATAATCTCCGTCTCGCCAACAACAAGGCTCAGGACCTGACCATCAAGCGCCTCACTCGCGGCAATCCCACCATGGCCCAAAAGTTCGCGGAGCTAAGAGGGGAATAATTGCAAAATCCAAATGATCTAATATAATAAACCTAATTGAACTTAAGGGGTCAATATTATGCCCCGGAAACCTCGGACGACTATCTCGAACTCGCCGAAGACGCCATGACAGAAAAAGGGTCGGCGCGATCGATGAGTTTGTAAAAAATCTCTATTGTTATTTTAACAGAGATATGGTATACTATTTATCAGTATAGCTTAGCGCTATTACTAATTTGGTCCGGTAAGCTATCGCTTTCCGAACCAGCGCTCGTTCAAAAGTCGCAAACTTCGTTTGTCCTTTTGCCATCACTCGGTCCGGTAGCTCAGTTGGTTAGAGCACGAGCCTCTTAAGCTTGGTGTCGAGGGTTCGAGTCCCTCCCGGATCACCAACAGGGGAACCTGTGGAAAACGAAGGGCGGAAGATGAAATTAAATGGTGATTTAATCTCAAAAATCACCTTTTTTGTGCATCAATTTCGAGGTTCTTTAACCTATTTCTGACCAAAATGTCCTTTTTGAGCTTGTCTTTGACGGCTTCTCACGACTCTTTGTCCAGTTCCGCGTACTTTCGGATTTGCCTTGTTCGAGGTTAGAATCGACACCGCGCTGTACGCTTTCGGATAAATGCTCTGAATATTGTTTTGAAAGTGCAAAGAGCATATTGAGCGTTAGTTTGCCGCTCGAATCGTCATGGAATTCAAAGGTCGGGAAATGGTTTAGGATCGGTGTTTAGTTCATTTTTTTATTTTGACGATTGCAAAAACAGCAATCAAAGCCCAGACTACTTGAAGTGCGAATGAAAACCATGCGTTATACGGGAAAAGTCCAATTGCCATCAGAATTGCTGAAAATAAATTTAGCAACTGATAAGTCAGCCCTGGCTTTATCTTTTTTGCTGACAACAAAAAATATGCTATTACCACCATAATCGAACCGGACCACCCAATAATATCAAAGACTAACATCGTTAAACCTTTCATTTATCCAATATAATCATTATAGCATAAAGTATTTCGGAATAAATGATTAGTAGGGATTTAGCTTGCGCCTCGGCATCCTCCGAAGATTTGCGTGCGTAGAGTACGTAGCGTAGTGGTTTCGTGGTGATACCGTTTGTAGTGATTAGTGGTTTCATCATAGCTTTTAGAATGTGACGATAATCCCGTCGTCGCGAACTCCTTTCTCATTGCTGGACTCGCGCTCTGGCGAATCGTCAGGCGACTAACTCAGTTTTTGACGGCTTCTTTTCGGTCTTCTACGACTGGCTGTTCCTTCTCAAATTTAAGGTACATACTTTTCTTTCTCCGTCCGAAGTGTTGCTGGTTTTATGTCGGCAAGTATCACTTGTAGTGCAGAATCTGCGCATAAAATATGAGGGGTTACCCCCTCTCGTCTTTCGAAAGGCGCAGAATTCTGCACCGCAATTAACTTGAAGTTATTACATAAGTTCGAAAATACCAAGCATAAGCGTTTTGGAAGTGTGGGGAGATATGTATTTGGTGTTTCGCGTATCTGTTATTTGGCGAGTTCGAACTTGCAGGAAATACGTAAATTACAATTATTGTTTTTCTGTATCTTTTCCGCTTCTTCAACTGCTAGGTAGGATTCGATAAAATTTATAATGGCCTTGATAAACATCTTGATTGTTTTAACAGTGTCTAAGTCTCCGTATCGTCTAAGAAAATGTGATTCGTCATTTCCTAACCACGAAGCTTTCTTTGCAAGATTTTTGATCCGATTATCATCTATATAATTATTAATGCACTGATCTAGCCAGCTTTTTGTAATATCCTCTTTTTTGCTTGGATTATTTCTAATTGCAAAATCCTTGATCAGAAACTCTAGCGATTTTCTGTAGCCCATTCCGGCAATTTCGTTAAGATTTTCATTTTCCGCAAAGCTTGCCTCGTTATATATTTGGCAGAACTTAGGTGGCAATTGTTCTATCTCTTCACTAAAATCTTCAACTTTGTGCGTAATTGGATAATTTCCGATTGTCATTAATGAATCACCATATTCATTAATTAAGTACTCTGTTGAAAATAGTTTTTCACACATTGGACATCGGAAAACAACGTGGGCCATTTCCATGTGTTCGCCATCTACATATTTAAAAGCAAAAAGCTTTGTCGGGAGAACTCCGCTATGGCATCTCGGGCATTCGTTGGGAATTTCCACCTCAATTCTTGAATTGTTTTTTGTAGTTAGTGGTTTTCTCATAGATTATCCTTTCTCAAAAATAAATAAATATTCATGTGCTAGCAAAAGGAAATTATACTTTATGCTATTAGTTTTCCAGTATCCAGTCGCTCGGCAATTATGCTGTTCTTTCATGATAATTTCTTTTAGCTTAAAGCCGGCATCTTCGAATATTCGCATCGTCTTAAAGCTAAGAGGGATAACATGGCCTTTTTGGCGCGTATCACCCATTAGAATTGCGCAGAATTTGCCGAACTTTAATACGCGGTAGCTTTCTGATGCTACATTTCTCATTTGTTCTAGAAAATCAT
>JAFUBU010000028.1 GCA_017460045.1 Candidatus Saccharimonadota bacterium | reverse complement strand
TCGAACGACGAACCGAAAATTTGTGAGGAGAGAGAATAGGCTAAATGTTGTAATTTTTGCAGGGCGAGCGACGCATTGCTTAAAAGCCCTTTTGCAAGCCTAGACTTCCATAACCAAGATCAAGAACAGGTAGACATGAAGGGCGTTAGGTAGGCCGGCGAAGAAGAAGAGGGTAACTGCGTAAGAAAATAATGTGGCGAGGAAGAGGGGGGTTAGATTAATGTTTTTGAGGATGAAGACTAGCGTCGCGAGGGCGAGGAGAGCGCCGACGAGGCCAAGCTCGAGGAGAATCGAGGCGTACTGATTTTGGACGATTTCTTTCTCAATACCGAAGTCGGGATTTTTCTCGAGGAGTTTAATCCCGGCGGAGCCGAGACCAGTCCCGAAGAGGAGGTTGGTCGGGGAATCATTCCAAATATCGAGGGCGGTATGAGTCAGCTCGGCGCGAAAGGCGGTCGAGTTTTCGACGTAGCCGGTATAGACCGAGTCGGTTACCTCCTCGGCAGACTCGATGGCGCTAAAGGTCGTCGTCGGGTCGGAGCTAGTCGGGGCTTCGGCGGGGCGAAGGTCGATTTTGCCGAGGGAAAGCTGGTGGATACTCTTGGCGACGCCAGAGAAGAAAGTATCGTTAGTCGGAGAAAACTCGGAGAAGAGACCTTGGGCGGTCAGAGCAACCCCGAAACTAACTAGCGCGACGGGAATAAGAAGAAAGGCGCGAGGATTGAATTGGACCGTCCTTGACTTTTTCTCATTAGATTTTATAACAGGGAATCGTAAGAAGAAAATAACCGCGAAGCCAATCATTAGGGCGTAAATTGCGCCACGAGAGAAAGTCAAGAAAACTGTAGTCGTCAGGAAGAAGGTCAAGAGGAGATGCGCCGGCTTTTTGAAAAGATACTTTTTCGTAACGAGGCCATAGGTCATCAGGAGGGCCGGGGCGAGGAGAAGGTTTCCGGCGAACTGGGGCTCGATAGCGAGGCCGTTGGGATGGGGGAAGCCGAAGGCGTAGTAGGTACAGCCGCGGCAGAGAAGAGTCGCCGAGCGGTCGACGCCAAGAAGGTCGAGGACGCATTGGAGCCAACAGAAGGCGGAGAAAACGGCGGCGGAGAGGACGAGGATTTTTTGGAGCAGGGGGAGCTTCTTGGGGGATTTTTTAATCTGGTAATAGATATTGAGGCCAACGAAAAAGAGGAGGAAGAGGAGCCCGACAGTCAAGAGGGCGCGGAGGCGATTCGGAGTCCAAAGGAGGGAAAGCGCAGCGTAGGCGGGGAAAGCTAAGAGAAGGAAAAGTTTTTTGCCATAAAACTTAAAGAAATCTTTGAGGTCAACTAGGCTCGCGAGGGAAAAGAGTATGAGCCAGATTTCGGCGAGGGAAAACTCAAAATTCATACTTTCGGTCCCGCCGAGGGAAATAACGGGATGGTACGAAAAGAAAAGGGCGGCCGGAGCGGCAAAGAGGAGGGCTTTTTGGATTTTTCTAAGGGGCGATTTTTTCATTGATAAACTCCTGTATTTTAGTTCTAAAAATTTTGGTATCGAAGGGAAGAGCGGAGGCGGAAATTTTCGCGGAGGAGAATTTTGCTTTTACCGTATCGAAGCGTTCGATGGCGCGGGCGAGGGAAGCGACGGTCTGGGACTCGAAAAAGAGACCGTTTTCGCCGTCTTTAATATAGTCGAGAGCGCCGCCTTTTCGATAAGCGATAACCGGACAACCCGCAGCGAGGGCCTCGACCGGAGCAATACCGAAAGGCTCCTGGCTCGGGAAGAGAAAAGCGTCGGCGTTTTCGAGATATTTTTTCAGACCGGCCTGGTCCATTTTAGGCAGGAAAATAATCTTGGGGGAATTTTTAGCGAGGCGACGGAGCTTTTGGTATTCGGGACCTTCGCCAATCAAGACGAGGGTATGGTCGGTCTTAAGACAAGCTTTTACCGCGAGGTCGAGACGCTTCCAGTTGACAAATCGGGAAGTCGTTATGAAATAATTTTGGTACTCAATTTGACTTTCTGTGACTTTGGTGTTTTCGCTCAGCGATTTTTCGGTTTGACTTTTCCCTACTTTGTGTTGTTTTAAGTTTTCCACATCGCTTGATTTTTCCGGTAAAAATGTTTTAGTATCGACGGGCGGGTAAATAACAGTCGCTTCCCTCTTGTAGTAGCGCTGGATTTCCTGCTTGGCGTAATCGGAGATAGTAATATAGTAGTCCGGCTTCTTGGCGGCTTCAAAGTCCTTTTTCCGCATCGGCTTTACGAAGAGCTTGAGTCCGAGACGAGCGAGCGGATTTAAGAACCCGAAGCCGGGATCTTTTAGATACTGATCGTAGAGGCCCCAGTAATATTGGGTCGGGACATGACAAAAGCAGATGTGGGTCGTTTTTCCACCGACGGTGGAAAACTGCGTTCGGTTTTTCTGGTTTTGTTCGGTTTTTGTGGTTTTAACGCCCTTGGCCTCGGCGCCAGTTACCGAAATAACGAGGTCGTAACTAGACAAGTCGAGCTTTCTAAACCAGCGGGCGCGAAGCGGGCCGATAACTTTTCGTAGGCAATTCGGAAAATACTGGAGGTAGCCAGTTTTAACTTCAGCGTCGTCGAACCAGTCGATTCCCTTTTTATGGTATTTCGAGGTATAAATCGGGGCGTCGGGGTACATCTTGTGGAGCTCGAGCAGGACGCGCTCGGCGCCACCAAAGTTGATGAGCCAATCGCAGACCAAGGCTACTCTCATTTCGCTCCTTTGCCGGTCAAGACGACGGCGATAGTCCGAAAGAGAATTTGGAGGTCGAGCCAGAAGGACCAATTTTGAATATAGTAGAGATCGAGGGCGCGGCGCTCCTCGAAGGAGATATCGCGACGGCCAGAGACCTGAGCGAGGCCGGTCAGGCCGGATTTAACCGAGAGAAGGAGCGAGCGGTCGCCGTAGTTGCGGAGCTCGCCGGGGACGAGCGCGCGCGGACCGACGAGAGAAATGTCGCCCTTTAGGACGTTGAAAAGCTGGGGCAACTCGTCGAGGGAAGTCTGGCGAAGGAAGCGACCGATTTTCGTTATACGGGGGTCATCTTTAATGTAATCGCCGCCTTTGCGATACTGCTCGATTAGCTCGGGGCGGCCCATCTTTTTGAAGGCCTCCTCGGGGGAGAGGCCAGAAAACTCCGGCTTCATCGAGCGGAATTTATAAATACGGACTTTCTTGTTGTAGCGGCTCAAGCGATATTCGGAGTAAAGCGGAGAGTGGCGAAGGTCGGATAGTTTAATAATAAGCCAAAGCAGTAACATCGGAATAAGCGCGACGAGAAAAGCGACGAGGCCGAGGACGAGATCCATGAGGCGCTTGACGGCGCGGGCCGCGCCGACCAGCGGGGTAACTTTGACGAGCATAGCCGGAATGTCGCCGATAAGCTCGATGTCGCCGATATGGGAAGAGAGAGTCGACTCGGTCGGGACGAAATAATAGAGAAGATGATGTTTAATTGACTCGGCGTAAACGTACTCGGCCTTGTCCTCGTCGGTTTGGAAAATAATATCCGGGGAGGTTTCGTCGAGAGCGGCCTGGAGAGAAGAGTAGCGAATTTTGCGAAACTCCTCCGGGACGAAAGCACTATTAGCGACGACACTCTTGAGCCGGAAACCGTCTTCGGGGAAATCGACGATATGCTCGATCAGACGCTCGGTATTTTTATGGTTGCCGATAATGAGGACGTTGAGGCCGGAGGCGAGATGGGGGCTAAGGAGACGGCGGAGGAAACGCGTCAAGAGGCGGACCAAGACAAGCGTCACGAAGCAGAAGACGAGCGCCCAAAGCGCAACCGAGCGACTCGGGAAGAGGCGAACCTTGGCGAAAAACTCAAAGGAGATTAAAAACATCATACCGAGGCCGGCGGCGGCGAAAGAGCGGGCAATCTCCGAAAAACGCGAGCGGGAGTTGTAGACCCTCTTGTTGTAGAGGCCAAGCAAAGCAAGGATAATCCACCAGACCGGAACGAGGATTAAAATCGTCGAGGTAAATTCCCAAGGGCCTTGAACGAAATAGAACGGGCGCGAGTCGAGGTTGGTACGGACGAAGTAGGCAAAAAGGAAGGCGGCGACAATCGCGAGCGCGTCGCCAAACATCAGGATGAGGACGTAGGTCAGCCCAGGGTCTTTTTTCATGCCTTAATTATACCATACAAACTAGAGGTTGGCGAGGGCGGACTTAACCCGCTCGATATCGGAAGGACGATTATGATACCCGAGGGAGAAACGGAGGAGCGGCGGGTAATGTTTAACATGGTCGAGGTAATAGTGGACGCAGAAATAGCCGGTCCGGGTCATAATCCCCTGGTCGGCGAGGGCGGAGCCAAGGAAATGAGAGTCGAAGCCGGTCTCGGCCTTGTCGACGTAGATAGAAATAGTCGGATTGGGGGCTTGATTTATAACGTGGACTTTCTCGCGAGTCTTGAGGAAGTTATAGAGCTCGGTATAGTTGTCTTCGAGATTTTTATGGTCCGATTTCTTAAGGCCTTCGAGCCAATCAATAGCGGCGCCGAGCGCGACGATTTCGCCCCAAGCCTGGAGGCCAGATTCGAATTTGGTATAAGCATGTTCCGGCTCAACGGAGAGAAGGTCGTAAGTATCGCGGTCGACATCGCTCACCATTCCGCCACCGACGAAGCTGGTATCGAGATAGCCGAGGAGGTCGCGACGGACGACCATACCGCCGAGAGAGGGGGCATACATCTTGTGGGCCGAGAAACAGATAGCGTCGGCCGGGACTTTTTCGAGAATGTCTTTAGAATGGGCCATAGCTTGGGCGGCATCGATAATGAGGAAACCGCCGTTTTGATGGACGGTTTTTTCGAGGTCTTTGATATTTTCGAGGCGACGTCCGTCGATATTACTTGCAGCGTTGACGACGACGAGAGCGCGGCTAAAGTCGGCATCGAGCGGGAGCGAGCCGTCGTCGTTTCTTTCAATAACTTCGCGCGGGAGAGCAGTCCGCCTGGAGAAGGCAATCGTCGAGAGGAAGGGAGAATTGTGTTCGATATCGGAAGTAATGATTTTTTTCACTCCGGCTTTTTGAGCGTCGAATTGGGACAGAAGGAGGTTGAGGCCGTAGGTCGTATTAAGAGTAAACGAGACAAAATAATCTTTTTTCTTTAGCCCGAGGTATTTTAAGACCTTATCGCGCGTAGCGTTGACCTTTCGGTCGGTCGTCTCGCCCCAAGGATATTTAACACGCTCGCCACAAGAGTTGAACTCCCGGTAGTAAGCGTTCAAAGCCTCGATAACCGGCTCGGGACGAAGGCTCTGGCAAGCCGAGTCGAGATAGACGTCGGATTCTTTTAGGTAGTTGAAATCGTTCATAAGTTCCTCGATTCTTTTTTATTAACGATAAAGAGCGGGCGACCGAGCGACTCGGTATGGATACTAGAAATATAGAGGGCGGTCATAGCCTGGGAGATCAGGACGAGGCCGACGAGAAAGGTAATCAAAATCGCCATCTGGAGCGTACCGGGCCAGTAAAGATGGAGCGGGTCGCCGAGGAGGTATTGGTTAATCAAGCAGAAGAGACCGAGGAGACCGGAAAGCAAAGTAATAATAACCCCGATGTAGCCAAAAATCACGAGCGGAGTCGTCGACATCGAAACGAAGCTATCAATCGCGAGGCGGAAAAGCTTTTTAAGGTTGTAAGAAGGCTTGCCGGCGAGGCGAGTCCCGTAAGTATATTTAACATATTTCGGGGTAAAGCCGAGCCAATCGATCAGTCCGCGAGTAATCCGGCTATGCTCGGGGAGTTGATTGAACTCGTCGAGGACAGGGCGAGAGATAAGGCGGAAATCGGTCGAGCCGGCGACGGTATAATGATTTCCCATCCGGCGGAGGAGCCAGTAAAAGAGGCGGCTACCGTTTCGCGCGATAAAACCATGCTTGGTATAATGGTCGCGGACGCCGACTACGATATCGGCACCTTTCTCCCATTCTTCGAGGAGGGTCGGAATAAGCTTCGGGGGCTGTTGGCCGTCGGCGTCGATAGTAATCGCGGCGTCGCCGCGGGCGTAGCGAAGTCCGGCGGTCAAGGCCATCTCCTTACCGAAGTTGCGCGAGAAAGAAATAACGCGGAAGTTTTTCGAGCGAGTCGAGTATTCTTGGAGCAAATCGAGCGTACCGTCGGTCGAGCCGTCGTCGACAAAGATGATTTCGAAATTATAATCTTTGATTTTGGAGAGCTCGGTCAAAAGCTGGTCCTCGAGGAAGCTCGAGAGGCTCGCGATTTCGTTGTGCGCCGGGACGACGATACTAATTAGTTTCTTCATTTCCCTCCTCATCTTCCTCCTCGAGCTCGAGGCCGAGAATGTTCGCGGCGCGAGAGAGGATTTCTTTTTCGGCGTCGGTCGCGAGTTGCATCCGGAACTTAAATAGTTGGGTAGTCTCGGGGTAAGTAATATCGACAATCTCGAGCGAACGTGCCTCGCCCGGGTTTTTCCGGAGAGCGCCAAGGCGGACGAGATTTTCGACGTGCTCCGCGACCGCAGAGACCGAAGAGAGGCCGAGCCCGGCTACAATATCGCGGTAGGAGGGGGAGTAATTATGTTCCTCGATAAAACTCTTGATGAAATCGTAGACCGCAGTCTGTTTTTTGGTCAACTTAACACTCATACTATTATTATAACAATTTTTTCGAGAAAGTGGGAAAAATAGCAGGGAGTATGGTATAATAGAAAAGTATAAGTGGAATTTTATGGCAAATAAAACAATCGACGGAATGAGAAGAAGACCGGTCGCGCCGACGAGCGTTGGCGTCGAAGGCGTACGCGAGCTAAGGAGACGAGCTAGTGGCGTACCGGTTCGCAGAGCGACGGTTCGGCGTACGGCCGCAGAGTCTGAGCCGGTTCGTCCGGTCCAGGCGAAGTCCGCTCGTCTAGTCCAGGCGGAGCCCGCTCGTCCGGCGAGGAGAGCCGAGGAAGTAGAGTTGTCCGAAGATGAGACAATGTTGATGGAAGCATTTAACGGTACCCCGAGAAAGGAGAAAATGAGTAAGAAAAAACAGGCGAAACAGACACGAGACGATTTTTTGAAGCCGGTTAGCGGATTTGATATGGATATTTCCGAGGAAGAAATCAAGAAGAGCCAGCCGAAGAAGAAAAAAGTTTTGAAGCGAGTATTGATTGTATTGCTGATTTTATTGCTTGCCGGCGGAGTCGTTGCGTTTGTCTGGGGAGATACGATTATTCGAAAACTGACCAACGGCCAGTCGGGGCTCGGAGATTTAATTGGGACGGTAGTAAGCGATACTTACGTTGATTTGAAGACCGATAAAAACGGGCGGACGAATATCCTAGCGTTCGGGACGAGCGGATGGACGATGGAAGACGAGACCCACGACGGGGCGGCTTTGACCGATTCGATTATGGTAATTTCGATTGACGAGGAGGCGGGAGACGTCGCGATGGTGAGCTTGCCGCGCGACTTATACCTTGGGACGACTTGTACTTCGACCGGGAAGATTAACGAGGTCTATTGGTGTAATAATATCGATGATACCGACGAAAAGGGCGGAGCGACGGCGCTCGCGGAGGAAGTCGAGAAGATTCTCGGGATTGATTTACAGTATTATGTACATTTGAACTGGGCGGCGCTAGTCCAAGTCGTCGATACGCTCGGCGGGATTACGGTAACGGTCGACGAAGATATCAACGATTACGGCTGGACGAATATTGTCATGGAAGCGGGAGTACCGACGACGCTAAACGGCGAGCAAGCGCTTGGACTCGCGCGGGCGCGACATGGTACGGAGTCGGGCGATTTTACGCGCGCGGCTTCGCAACAAAAGATTTTAGTAGCCCTGAAAGAGCGAATTCTCGAACAAGGGATTAGCCTAACCGACGCAATTGGGATTTTGAACGCGCTCGGGGACAATGTCCGGACGAGCTTTACGATGGAAGAAATTAAGAGCGTCTACCACGCTAGTACGACGATTGACTTTTCGACGATGCGGTCGATTTCCTTGCTCGACCAAGGAGACGGGACGAGCCTCGTAACGACGTCGAGTTTCGACCCGAGCGGACTCGGCTATGAAGTATCATTCGTAGTACCGGCAGCGGGGAGATATAATTATAGCGACATTCGAGCCTATACAAAGGAGCAGCTCTCGAGCGATCCGATCGTACGCGAAAGTCCGAAAGTATTAGTCCTGAACGGCTCCGGCGAAGTCGGGGTAGCCTCGGCCGAAAAGAGCAAGCTCGAGGCGGACGGATTTAATTATGTATCGGTAGGCGACGCTCCGGAAGGGTACTGGGAAGGTACAAAAATTTACGATGCGACGGCGCGGACGCCGGGGAGCCTCGCGAAAATTACGGCGAAATACGGGGTAGAAGCGATTTCGAAAGTACCGGCGGAAGTCGACGCGACGGGATATGATATTGTAATTATTATCGGGGTCGACAAATCGGCCGCGAATGAGGGCGAGTAAAGATTACTGATTAGTAGTAGTATCAATAATTTTGATTTTGTAGCCAGATGTATCGCCGAGGGAGTTAAGTTTTTCGAGAGCATAGGGGACATAATATTCGGTCGTATCGATAATCAGCGTCGGCGTACCGTCCTCCTCGAATTGGTAACCGATATGGTAGACGGCATTGTTAATCGGGAGGTACTTAAGAAGCGGGTATGCTTCCCTTTCCTTGTTTCCTTGTTCGATAGAAGCGTTGCTAGCCTCGGCTTCGCGCTCGCGCTCGGACGGCTCGCGATTGGAAAAGAGGAAGCTTAGAGCTAAAAAGAGAGCGAGCGAACCGAGCGCAACAATAATAGTAACGATTAGGGTCGGGCTAAGTTTTTTAGATTTTTGGTTCATTAGTCTTTCTTGGCAATAATCAAATGGCGCGCGCGGCCTTCGCCTTCGGAATAGGTCGTAATATCGGAGTAATCTTCGGCGAGTTTATGGATAACGCGACGATCCGCCGGCGAGAGCTCGAGCGTCATCGGCTCGCCAGTCCGGCGGACCTTAGCAATCCAAGCCTCGGCTTTGTCGGCGATACGGCTAGCGCGAGCGCGCTTGTAGCCGGCGACGTCGATATTGACTCGCGTAAGCTCGGCGCTTTTCTCGGCTAGCGCCTGGGATACGATATGCTGGAGCGCGCGGAGGTTATTAGCGCCTCGGCCAATTAAGACCGAGTTGAGCGAAGTCGAAGGAACTTCGAGCTGGATAACTTCGTCGTCTACCGTACTATCGACGGCGACGTTAATCCCGAAGAAACTTAAAAGGTCTTCGAGAAATTTAGTAGCGTAGCGAATAGCTTCATCTTTATTCATATTATTATCTCCTTTTCTTTTTACTATCCTTAGCGGAGATACGAGTAATTTTTGTACCGGTCTTTTTGTTTTCGATAACTTCGGCCTCTTGGACCTTTTTGAGCTCTTTTAAGATAGACTTGTCGGCGGAAGCCTCCATTTCGTCTTCGGATTTGTTTAAGACGATGCGCTGTTGAATAACGGTAATGACGTTAGTCAAGAGATAGTAGAAGGAGAGCGAGCCCGGGAGGTTGAACATAATCAAGAACATCATCAGCGGCATCATAAAGCCCATCTGGCGCGACATCATCGCGTTCATATCTTCTTGGTCCGGCTCTTTGCCCTCTTTGGCCTCGCTCATAATCTGGCGGAAGGTCTTGCGGTCCTTTTTGTTTTTTCCGGTCGGGAGCTGTTGACGAGAGACCCAATATTGCATCAGGGCGGCGCCAATCGCAAAGAGAAGGACAATCAGCTCGGAAATAGTCGCGCCGCCGACGAAGACGCCAGAGGCGGTCGCGTTCAAATCGACGAGGCCGAAGAGCTTCGGCGAGAAGTCGTAGGTCGCTTCGGAGTCGCCGTCGAGGCGAGCGTTTAAGTAGGTATCCTGTTTTTCGGAGAGCTCATGAATCCTCTCAAGACTCTCGACGGGGGCGTAGGCACAATGGGTAATATTCGTATAGCCGCACATATCGCCGCTCGAAGGGCGCGGATTCGCGACGACGGAAATCGCGGTATAGAGCGCGATGAAAATCGGGAGCTGGATCAGGAGCGATAGGACGGAGCGGAAAGGCTTTATATTATTGCGCTTATAGAGGTCCATCATCTGGAGCGACTCCATCTGGCGATTACCGTTGCAACGCTTTTTAATTTCGGCAAGCTCGGGCTGGATTTTGCGCATTAGCCGCGTCTGGTGGAGCTGGCGCTTGACGAGCGGCCACATACAAATCTTTACGATAACGGTAAAGATAATAATCGCGAGGCCAAAGTCCCCGACGAAGTTGTAAATAACGAACAAAATGTTTACCAAGGGGCGAACGATAAGAAAATCAATTAACTCAAACATGGGTTAATTATAACATACTTTGTTTCAGAAGGCTAGAGATTAGAGCCTTGAGATCTTGGAACGGCATCGTTTCGACGTCCTTGGCGTAGATGACGAAGATATTATCTTTTTTAGCGTCGACGTTTTTTTCTTGTTTGACGAGGCGAATCGCCTCGTAGACGCGGCGGCGGATACGGTTTCTCTTGACGGCGGACTTGGCGATTTTTTTCGAAACGACGACGGCGTAGCGCTCGCGACCACGAGAGTTTTTGGCGTGGACGAGGGTAATTTTATTGCCGCGGATACTTTTACCATGTTGGTAAGTATATCTAACCCCGCCGCGGGAATGAAAACGATAACGTCGGTTTAACATAGTTGTTATTATATCACACTTTTACCGATATAACTTCTTGAAGTAGTGGGTACTAGGCGAGAAGGTTCTCGTAGTCGCGGAGGTCGTGGAGAACGGCAACAATGAAAACCGTGTCGTTCTCTATATAATAAACAACCTTATATTTATAGTGGCGAAGATGAATTTTGCGATAACCTTTTTTGCGGAGCTTTGGATGTTCACAAAGAGGATGTCCTTCGGCATTAGAAGAGAGTATGTTCTCAATACGCTCCAGCTCAATGATAAACTTCCTAGCTACGATGGGGTTGCCAGTACCCCCGACTTTGGCGAACAAATAGTCAACACAATCGGCACGATCTTTTGCGGCGTCGTTAGTATACTCGATTTTATATGCCATACCTGGTACGCTCCCTCTCGCGTACCACCTTTGCGGAAATCGTTTGACCGGTTTTTGCTTGATTATAAGAGTGGTCTAATTTCGCTAGAAGCTCAGACTCACTAAGCGGCTGGAAGAATTCTTCCTTTTGTTGTCTCGCGAGAACTCTCTTGGCGTAGGCCGTAACGTTGGCAAGGTTGACATCAGAAAGTTCAGATAGAATGTTCAGGGTAAGAGTTCTTTCGGCGACTGTCATATTGTTATCTTACCACTGGAGGCCGCAAAAGGCAAGTGTGGGGAAATTGAATGTTGTAAAATTGTATTTCTTGCAAGCGGTTTGAGAGGGTTAGCCATAAGGCTAGTGAAGCGGCCTAGCATCTTATGAAAAAGGTAGTGCTGGAGTTTTTCTGCAGGATATGATATTTGCAGGAAACAGACCCCCAAGAAAAATGATTAGCTACTTATGTAGCTAATCCCCTTACCCAAGACGAAGTGTTTTCTAGATACGCACTTTATCTTTATGCTTTTATTATATCACACTTTTTCGCGAAAGTTGGGAAAATGGACTTAATTTTCTTCGAGAAGCCAGTCGATAATATTTTTCTGTATAATCCCATTTTCGTTGGAGGAGATTAAGTCCATCGTCAAAAGAGTCTTGCGATATTCGTCTCGCGTATCGAGCGCAGATAATTCCCGCGTAAGAGTCTTAGCACTAGAAACCGTCTCGGCGATTTGGAAATATTCGGTTAGGCCGGAGCGGTTTTTAACAACAAAATCGATTTCTTTGTCGTAGTTTTTTCCTACCCAGACCTGGCCGTCGTAGCGCTTACGAAGCTCGAGGTAAACTAGGTTTTCGAGGCGATGGCCAACATCGGTGGTACTCGGAAGGCCGAGAAGCGAGTTTACTAGACCGATGTCGACGGCATAATATTTTTCGCGCGTACGCAAGAGACTCTTCCCGCGGATATCAAAACGCCGTACGGGATAAAGGATAAAGCAATCCGCTAGAGCCGAGAGAAAACCGTCGACCGTAGCTTTGTCGATAACTTTATTTTCTTGTCTGAGGACATTGGCGATATTGTTCGGAGAGGTAATACTGCCGATATTGTTAAACATAAAACTTACGACGTTAGAAAAGTCGTCCATAAAGCGAATATTGCGGCGCGTCTTGATATCTTTTTCGAGAACGGTTTCGTAAATCGAGCGGAGATAGAGCGGTATTTCCGCCTCACTTTTCGCAGCGAGGAGATTTGCGACCTCGGGGAAGCCACCGTATTGAAGGTATTTTTGGAACGCGGAGAGGCGGTCGGGCTGCGCGTCAACTGGGAACTTCATAAACTCCGAGAAAGATAGCGGTAACATCTCAATTTCGACATAACGACCCGAGAGCAAGGTAGAAAGCTGGCTACTAGTCATATTCGCGTTCGAGCCGGTCACGTAGAGGTCGATATTGTCGCGGATAAATAGACTATCAAGAGTCTTTTCGAAGTCGGGGGCAAGCTGGACCTCGTCGATGAAGACATAATTTCGGGAACGCGGATCGAGTCGCTTAAGAATCGTATCGTGGAGAAGATTTTTGTCCTGGGTAAACCGCTCATTCGCCTTGTCTTCAAGATTATACGAGATAATGTTTTTCGACTTTACCCCCTCCTTTTTTAGGCGGTCGCGAAATTGCATCAAAAGAGTAGACTTCCCGCAACGACGAACACCAGTAACGATTTTAATGACGTTGATATCTTTTAGGGCAGATAGTTTATCTAAATAGGAATCGCGTATAATCATAAGAACATTATATCAATTATAAACGGAAAAATCAAGGGGAGAAAATTTGAAATCGCGAAAGTTGGGAAAAATCGGAAGTTTCGCGAATTCAGAATTGAAGAATTTACAGGGGCGAAAAAGGTAGTGGCTAATTTGAAATCGCGAAAGTTGGGAAAAATCGGAAGTTTCGCGAATTCGGAGCTTCGCGCGGGGAGCTATTTTTGGAGGGCAGTAAAGTAGGGATTGTCGGCGAGAGCGGCGGGAGCGCCCTCGGCAACGAGGCGGCCGTTTTCAATCACGAGGAGGTGGTCGGCGAGCTTCATCAGCTCGGGCTTATGGGTAATCATAATAATCGTATGATTTTGTTTGAGCGTCTTTAAGACCTCGACGACGCGAGCAGTACTCGCGGGGTCGAGCGAAGAAGTAACCTCGTCGAAGAGCAAAACTTCGGAGCGAGAAAGGAGCGTCCGAGCGAGAGAGAGGAGCTGTTTTTCGCCGGCGGAGAGGTTGCTACCGTCGAGCTCGAGCTTGGTATCGTAGCCCTTGTCGAGCTTCATAATATCTTTATGGATACCGACGAGCTTGCAGGCGGCTTCTTGGCGCTTTTTGTTGCTATCGACGAGATTGAGATTCTCGCGAATTGTCGCGTCGAAGACAAACGGCTTTTGGGTAACGATACTAACATTACTAGCATAAACGTCTTTCGTATAATCGTAAATATCGGTATCGTCGAGCAAGATTTCGCCGGACTTGGCTTTGTAGAGGCGAAGAAGGAGGCGGAAAATCGTCGATTTTCCGGAGCCGGACTTGCCAACGATAGCGGTAAGTTGTTTCGGCTCGGCGCGGAAGGAAATCCGCTTCAGACTCGGGGCCTTTTTTAGCGGAACTTTTAATTCCGAGCCGTCCGGAGCGAGGGTCGGTACGTCCTCGTACTTAAAGGAAACGCTTTTGAATTCGACGACGCCACGAATATCGTCGGTCCGATTTTTACCGAATTTAAGCATGTGCGGAGTCTGGTAATTCAAGAGGCGGCGAAGGCGACCAATAGCGACCGAGGCGCGAGAAATCTCGTCGATAGTTTCGCCGATCAAGTCGAAACGCTCGATAATCTCTTCGTAATAACCAAGGACGAGGACGAGGAGGGAGACGTTGTATTCCCCGTTTAAGATCAGGCCGGCGGCAAAGAAGTAGATAAAGATGCGTCCCGAGCCGAGGATAAGCGGGGTAAACCCGACGGCGGCGTCGCGATGGATACGCTGTTTTTTATGGTATTTGTCCCATAAATCTTTCTCACGCTCGTGGCGCTCGCGAAGTTTGTCCTTCAAATTTAGAGTCTGGACCTCTTTGTAGCCGTCGATAATTTGGGAGTAGAGGCTAGTAATCTCATCGACGTGTTCGCGCTGGATAGTTTGGTAGTGGTCGCGCCGTTTAGTATGGAAGACGAAAAGCGCAAGCGTAACCAAAAGCAAAAAGCTAGCGGTAAGACCAATCCGCCAATCGACGAAATATAAAATAATTATGGTAAAAACGATACCGATTATGTTACTAAAGCAGTCGATAAAGAAATCAGGGACTTGGCGAGTCTTGTCGACGTCGTTAAAGGCGGTTGCGACGAGCTCGGCCTTGCTAATATCAGCGGTAAAACCGGGGTCGAACTCGGAGACTTTTTCGAGAATGCGAGCTTGGAGGCGATTGTGGATATCGTTGCTGGTCTTATAGTAAGCCCAGTAGTTGTAGCGAGAGCAGCCCAGACAAACAAGGGCCGAGGCAAGGAAAAAGGCGAGACTCCAGTAGGCACCGACGGGGTCACCCTCTTCGAGATGGTCGATAATTAGCGAGGCGGCAAACGGAATCAAGAGGGCAGTAGAAATCCGGAGAACGGCCGAAGCGATAAGATGGGCAAGGCACTTCTTACTAACACATTTTAGTTCGACAAACTGTTTTAAGATACGATAATAGTAGCTAAACATCTTTTTCCTCCCTTTGGCTCGAGGCGAGTTGGAGCTCGCGATAGGTTTTGCTAGTCTTCATCAGCTTGGCGTGCGTACCGGTAGCCTCGATACGACCATGGCTCAAAACAATAACTCGGTCGGCGGCGCGCATCAACTCCGGCTTTTTGGTAATCATCAAAACAGTACGATCTTTTTCGAGACGTTTTAAGAGGGCGGGGACGAGTTTGGCGGTATCGGGGTCGAGCGAAGTCGTCACGTCGTCGAGGAGAATAATCTCCGCGTCGGTCAAAATCGTCCGAGCAATCGAAATCATCTGCCTTTGGCCGCCGGAAACGTTGGAAGCGTTTTCGCGCAAAATGGTATTGTAGCCGAGCGGGAGGGCTTCGATAAAATTATGGATACCAGCGATTTTACAAGCCTCGATTTGTTTTTTGATATCGGTATCGACGAAACTTAAATTACTACGGATACTCGCATTGAAGATAAAGGGAGTTTGGTTTGCGACGGCGACGGAGGATGTATAAATCTCCTTGGTAAAATCGTAGATGTCGATATCGTCGAGGAGGATTTTACCCTTGGTCGGGCGCTTTAGACGTAAGAGAAGATTAAAGAGCATAGTCTTCCCCGCCCCAGGAAAGCCGACGATGGCGACAGTTTCGTGGGGCTTGATGCTAAGGTTAATCCGATCGAGAATCTTTTTAGCGCCGATTTCGAGAGAAACGTTTTTGAAGTCGATACGACCGTTTAGATTTTCAATCGAGGTATGGCCAAATTCGAACGGCTTTTCGGGGCGGTAATCTAAAATCCTTTCGACGTGGCGGACGGAGGCATTGGCGAGACGAATATCGACACAAGCGTCGACGAAGTCGTCGAGATAGTCGATAACCGAATCATGGTAGGCGGCGATAAGGACAACGGTATCGATTTCGAGCTGGCCGTTTAGGAAATTGATGATTAAAATCAGATAGAGGAGAGTTTGGAAGCCGTAGTAAATATAGTCGCAGTGGACGTCGCAGACAGTTTTGGCGCGGCGCTGTTTTTTATAGTATTTATTGTAGCGAGTTTGGATTTTACCGAGGCGACGAAAGAGGCGCGGTAGCATATTAAAGGCTTTAACTTCTTGGAGACCGGTCGCGACCTGGCCGAGGAAAGTCGAGTAGTTATCGTCTTCGCGACGAGTTTTTTGCCAATAGAAATTGTATTTTTTGTCGGCCTGGTTGCGAACGAAGTAATAAACAACCCGAGAGCAGAAGAAGAGCACGGGATAGATAAAGCCGTACTCGGAGACGATGACGACGACGGCGAGAATTTGGAAAGGCGTAACGATAAACTCGGCGAGCTCGTCGGCCATTTCGCCAATCGCGATCAGGTCGGCGTTGATAGTATTCATGAAAAAGCCCTTGGGGATTTTAGTAGTAAAATCCTGGTCGACGGAAATAAGGGTCGTAAAAACGCGGTCGAGGAGGCGGCGATAGCTATAATTGATATTCCAAGAGTAGGCGCGCCAATTTAAGAAAAGCGCGAGACGGAAACTAAGATAGACGATAATAAAGATAATAATATAGCGGTAGGTCGCGGCGGCGTCTTGCTCGGAGAGGGCCTTAATAATTAAGGCGGCAACGAACGGCCGAGCAACGAGAAGGGCTTTGTAGAGAGCAGAGGTCAAGAGGCTCAGCGCAAAAAGCCAAGGATTTAAGGCGGCAACGGCCCAATACTCTTTGATGTAGTACCAATATTCTCTAAGCATCTAGTTATATTATAGCATAAGCGAGGTCGTTTTAGCATAGGCGAGAACAAACATATCGCCCCAATTGTCGGGGCGATATTTGAGTTTATTAGTTGTCGGTATAGTCAGCCGAACCACCAGCGTTGCTACGATTGGCAATTTCGTCGGCGTTGCGGAGAAGACAACGTACGGAGCTACCGTGAGCCGGGTCAGTGACGTTAATGTCGGCGGTGTCGGTATCTACGCCAGGAGCGTGG
>JAFUBU010000027.1 GCA_017460045.1 Candidatus Saccharimonadota bacterium | reverse complement strand
TAAAGGTTTACGAGGCGCTAGGAATAGTGCTCGAAGGAAAAGTTGGAGTAAAAGTATCGACCGGCGAAAAGGGCTCGAAAAACTATTTGAAGGCGGATTTAATTCGCCCGCTGGTCGAGAAAATTAACGGCACGATTATTGAATGTAATACCGCCTATCCGGGGGCACGAAACAAGGCGTCGCAGCATCTTGAAGTGGCGAAGGAACATGGGTTTTCTTTCGCGGAGATTGATATTATGGACGGAGAGGGGGAGTTTGAGATTCCGGTCGAAAATGGCAAACATCTCGAGGTTGATATTGTCGGTGAGAACTTGAAGAAATACGATGCGATGCTGAACTTGGCGCACTTCAAGGGTCATGCGATGGGGGGATTTGGTGGGGTTTTGAAGAATCAGTCGATCGGAGTAGCGTCGAGGAACGGCAAAGCCTATATTCACTCGGCTGGCAAGACGCGGAGCCCGATAAAATGTTGGCTACCGGGGACAAAGCAGGAAGATTTTATTGAGTCGATGGCCGAAGCGGCTAAGGCGGTGGCGGATTATTTTGAAAAGCAGGGCAAGAAGATTTTGTATATTGATGTGATGAATAATATTTCAGTCGACTGTGACTGCGATGCGCACCAGAAGGAGCCGGTGATGGCGGACATCGGGATTTTAGCTTCGACGGACCCGGTCGCCTTGGATCAAGCGGCGATTGACCTCATTTGGCAGTCGAGCGACCCAGGGGCGGAGGCTTTACGAGAGCGGATTGAGTCAAGAAAAGGGCGACATATTTTGCCGTATGCGGAAGAAATTGGACTCGGCTCGAGAGAGTATGAGCTTTTGGAGGTTTAAGGTTGAAGGTCGCGATTTTTACGGATGTGTTCTTGGAGGTACCGGGCGGGATACCGTCGTCGATTCGGGCGCAGCGGGAATATCTCGAGCGAGCTGGGATTTCGAGCGTAGTGTTTTGCCCGGCGCGACCGGGGTCGAAAACGCCAGAGGGAGTTTTTGCAGTTCCCTCTTTTAAGCATCTTAGGCCGGGTGGGGCGCCGTTCTCGAAAAGAATCAAAAAGGTCAAGCGAGCGATTCTGGCGGCGTACCCGGAGTTTGATTTTGATATTGTGCATGTGCACTATGAGGGGGCATGTAGTTTAGCGGGGATGCAACTCGCGAGAGAGTTTTCTCGGCCGCTAGTTCAGACGATGCATGGGCGAGAAGACGTAGCAGCGGAAACGAATATTCCGCATCCTTTTAAAACGCTCGGTGGGGGGTTGATTTGTTGTCTGCATAAGTTTGGCGTGCCGCATCCGATTGAAATCCGGAGAGACGACTATCTTGCGCCGACGGTGGTGCGGGCGAAAATGTGGACCTTGATGGTCAATCACGCGAACTTTGCAGACGTGGTGATTACTCCGTCGCGACATTTTAAGGAAAAGCTACAGCACTACGGAGTTTCAAAGCCGTTTGTGGTAATATCGAATGCGATTTCGGACGAGGATCTGAAGCGGAGTTTAGCGGCGGCGGGGATGGATTACGACAAGCCGTCGGTGCGGAGCTTTGACGGGAAAAAGGCGCTCCGGCTCTTTTGGAATTCGCGAGTTTCGAAAGAAAAGCGAATGCTTCCACTACTCTTAGCGCTAGCCTCATCGGGGGCTCGGACGGAGATGGAGGTTTATGGGGACGGAAATGAACTCGGGCGGGCAGAGCGATATGTAAAGAAGCATAATTTGAAGGTGAAGTTTTTTGGGCGGGTCGACCATACGAAGATGCTCGAGAAAATGAAAACGGCGGAGCTGTCGGTCGTAGTTTCGTATGGATTTGACAATCAGCCGATGACGATACTTGAGGCGCGAGCGATGGGGCTACCGACTCTGATTGCTGACCCAGATCTTTTGGAGGTGACCGGGGAAGGCGGGATTTTGACCGGAGGGCCGGAGCCGGACGAGATGGCGCGAACTTTTGATGAAATTGCGAAGCGGCCGGAGATAATTGAGGAGAAAAGTCGAGCGTGCCTGATGAGTCGCGAGGAAGTTTTACAGTCGGTGCAGATTAAGAAGCTGATTCAGCTTTACCGAGATTTAGTGAAATAAGGCGGCGGAAGAAGCCTCGAGGGGTTTCCCCGGATTCCAGAGGTTGTAGGCGAGAATGTCGGCGGGGAGGGAGCCGGTAAAGAAAGAAAGGACATTGAAGCCGGTTTTGGCAAGAGGGGTGGTAGTGATTTTTCCTTGGTGCGCGACGATGATTTGGCCTTCGTGGAGAGTGATGAGAGTGATTCTTTCGTAGCTTAAGGTGAATTTGTGGAGGGTTTCGATGATAGAGAGGAGAGGGTGAGAAAGCATCAGCATCTTCGGGTAGAAGAGAGTGCGGAAGAGCTTCTGGAGCTGAGCCATCGAGGCGAAAAGAAAGAGGTCGTGATCGTCAATCGTTTCGGCGATACCGAGGCAAATACAGTCGACGGCGTCGCGGGCGAGGAGGATGGGCTTATCGGTTTGTTGCAAGGCTTCGAGTACGGCAATAGAGGTCGCGGAGTTTTTCGAGAGGTCGCCGGCGAGGAGAGTAAAGTCGGTTTGTTCGAGGGCGCGATTTAGCCCGGGGGATTTAGCGAAAGAGCCAGACTCGGTACTTTCGAGGAAAGTTAGTCCCGGAAGAGGCGGGAGATCCTTCGCTAGACTGTCCGGGAGGAAGGTTTTAACTTGAGCAATCGGGTATTTCCCGAGGGACTCGGAAAGTTTAATGACGCTCGCGAAGCTGCCGCGACTCCCGCCGATGATGGAGACGGTCCCGGATTTTTGCTCAGGAAAGTTCCATTCGAGGTCTCTATAGAGTGGGGCGAGTTGTTTTTGCCAATAGTCCATAGCTTAAAACTCCAACTCGATGCTAATCGGACAGTGGTCCGAGCCGGAGATGGCCTCGTAGATTTCGGCAGATTTCAAGTTCTCCATGAGAGCTTTTGAGATGAAGAAATAATCAATGCGCCAGCCAACATTATGCTCTCTGGCGTGACCCAAATGAGACCACCAGGTATAGCGCCTTTCGTCGGGGTGAAGCGAGCGGAAAGTGTCGATAAAACCGGCATTTTTGAGGTTTTTAATTCCCTGGCGCTCCTCGATGGTGTAGCCGGCATTATGCTCATTGTCCTTGGGGCGAGCGAGGTCGAGCTCGGTCGCGGCGGCATTGAAATCGCCACAGACGACGACCGGTTTTTGTTTTTCGAGGTCTTTTAGAAAAGCGAGGAAAGCGGGGTCCCAAAGATTCTCGCGGAGTTTAAGGCGAGAGAGGTCGCGCTTGGAATTGGGGGTGTAGACGGTGACGAGGAAAAATTCGGGGTATTCGGCGGTCAAGACGCGGCCCTCATGAAGAGGCGAGCCGTAGAGATCCTCGTCCCATTCGTACTTAATCGCTAAATCTTCGGGGAGGTCGGTCTGGACGGAGAGCGGGGCGGTCTTGGTTAAAATCGCGGTCCCGGAATAGCCGGGGCGAGTCGCAGAGTTCCAGAGCTCGTCGTAATCTTCAAAGTCAAATTCGGCTTGGCCGGGCTTGCACTTCGTTTCTTGAAGGCAGAGAAAGTCGGGGGACTTTTCGGCGAGCAGTTTTTCGAGAGTGCCCTTTTTTAAGATGGCGCGGAGGCCATTGACATTCCAAGAGAAGAACGAATAGGTCATTTTAGATTTCTCCTCGCCTCGCGGTCGAGGTCGCGGCCTTTAATCGTGCGGCGTTTGTCGTATTTCTTTTTACCCTTGCCGGTCGCGACGACGAGCTTAATGTAGCGGCCGCCAGCGAGGAGCTTAGTCGGGACGATAGAATAGCCATCTTGTCTGGCGCGGTCCAGAGTCTTTAGTTGTTTTTTGGTGACGAGGAGGCGGATGTTACGAGCAACTTCGGAGCCGAGGGTAAGGTTGTTTAGCCAGAGCTCGCCGTTTTTTATGGTGACGATAGAGCCTTTAAGCTGGACATGGTGATCGCGAATCAGGCGAACTTCGGGGCCAGCGAGCGACATCCCGCAGGAAAGTTCATCGCCGAGCGCGTAGTCGTAGCGCGCTTTGCGATTGACGGTAACGGTATTTCCGGTCGGCGATTTTTTCTTTCCCATATAAGATAATTATAACATACAAATTTTCTTAAGATTTGTTATTTCTCGCGACATCGGCGTAGATAGCCTCAAAGCGGGCGAGAGTATGGTTTAGGTCATGGGTCTTGGCAATTTCGAGAGAAGCTTTACTCATAGCTTTCCGGCGGTCGGGGTCGAGGAGGATTTTCAGGAGGCTTCTAGCGATAGCGGCCTCGTCTTTGGGCTTTACGAGATAGCCGTTGTTGTTATTTTTGCAGATTTCTTTGACGGCGCCGGCGTCGACGGCGACGAGCGGAAGTCCGCTCGCGGCGGCCTCAATTAAGACGATACCCTGGGTCTCAGTTTCGGAAGCGGTCGCAAAGACCGTCCCGGTCCGATAAAGGTCGTAGAGGTCGGGCGGAAGGATGCGGCCAAGAAAGCGGACATTATCGCCTAGCTCGAGGCTCTCGACGAGCTTTTCGAGCTTGGATTTATCGGCGCCGTCGCCGATAATGAGTAGCTCAGCCTCGGGGAGCTTTTTGCAGACGGTCGCAAACGCGCGAATGACGACGTCGAGACTTTTTTCGGGGTCGACGCGCCCAGTATAGAGGACGCGCGGGCGCTTTTTCTCTAGCTGATATTTTTCGTAGATTTCGCTCGGAACTTTGGCGCGCTTGAAGGCGGAAAGATCGACGCCGTTGCTCAACGCTTCGATCGGGACTTTGAAACGTTTGCGATTTTCGGGGATAAGCTCTTCAATCGCGAGCTCGGTCGGCATGGTCGCGTACTCGGCATTTTTTAGGAAGCTATTTAAGTAATGACGGACGGCGGCGTCGACCGGGCGTTTAATTGGCTTTAGGAATTTGAATTGGCCTGTAAAATTGTCGGGGTAAGAATGGCCGGTCGAGACGAGGGGGGTATCGGTCTTTTTAACGTAGGACATGACGCCGAGCCCGACCGGCCCAGCGGTCTGAAGGTGGATTACATCGGGCTTAAAGCGGCGTAAAATCTTTTTGATTTCGCGACGAGGGCGGGTACTGAGCCAAAGACCGTTTTTGTAAGCGAGGCGGGGGACCTTAACTCCGAGAACCTCTTTTTTGTCGGGGATTTCGTGGATTTGGTCGGGGTAAAGATGGAACCGCTTCGAGGTTAGAAAATAGTTAGTAACGCCGGTCGCGCGGTCGGTATGGCGATGTTCCTTGCCGGTAAAGCTCGGGGAGATAACAATAACGTCGTGGCCGCGTTTGCGGAGGCCGACCGCGAGGTTGGTCGTAAAGACGGCGACGCCGTTGGTCATCGGAGAGTAGGTATCAGAACAAATAGCAATTCTCATAGGTCTATTATAGCACATTTAGTGGTCGATGCGGCACCAAGAGAGACGGCGCTTGAAAATGGCGACGAAGAGGCAAGGGATATAGGTCAAGAGTAGGAGCGGGTGGAAGAAGAGAGTTTTAATATAGAGGGCGGGCTTTAGCGGATAGTTCTCGAGATGGAGAAGCAAGGCGGTAAAGAGGATGAGGACGAAATAAAGGTCGAACAAAAAGAGCGGAAGTAGCCAGAGAGCTTGAACCGCAAAGTAAATAATCAAGAGAACGAGGCCAACAACGAGAAAGAGGAGGTCGAAAATACCGATAAGAAGAATATAAGAAACGGCGAAACGCTTCCCTAGTAGGCCGCGGAGGAGCGGTCCGAGATATTTTAATCGCGCCTCGAAGTAACCCTTTTCCCAGCGAGCGCGTTGGATAAAATATTGGGTATAAGTCCGAGGTTGGGCGTCGTAGAAAACGGCGCGACGATTATAGTAAGTCGAATAGCCATGCGTAGCGGCGAAGAGGGAAATTTCGTAATCTTCGGTCAAAGAGTGGAACGGGAAGCCGCGCTCCTGTTCGACAATTTCGCCGGAGAGATAGAAGCCGGTACCGGAGGCGATACAAGATAGGCCGCGCCCAGAATAGATGCGATTCATGATGACATTGACGATAGTAAAAATTAGACCAGAGCCGACGGCGACGGCGTTTTCGGGATTTTTGATTTTGCGACAGCCGATGGCGAGAGCATAACCTCTTTCGAAACTGCGTTTCATCTCGGCGAAGTAGGTTGGCGAAAGAGT
>JAFUBU010000026.1 GCA_017460045.1 Candidatus Saccharimonadota bacterium | reverse complement strand
TAGTACCGGCGGAACAAACTTAAACCTTTCCGGGGCTTCGGCTTCAGAATTAACAAACGCTAAGAATTATATTGCAACTAGTAGTACCGCTACCGGAAGCGAAACTACCCTTTCTCGCGATACCTGGGGAGTAGGGAAAACCGCTTCGGCTTTCTCCGGCCTACCGTCCTATACAGCCGATGCAGGGACGCTTACACCGTTTTATACTGGGACTATTTCCGCTTCCTACGACTTCTACTACGGCGTAAACGTCTCTACCGCTAAGACTCCCGGTACTTATACTGGAGAGGTACTCTATACCGTACTAATGGACAGTGCTTGTACTAGTTATACTTTGAACTTTAACGGTAATTCTGCTACGACTAATACTTTAACCTCCCAAGACCTAGCTTTTGATAGTGCTCTCGATCTTGCTGCTATTTCAGATAGTACTAAAATCGCCCGGACCGGCTATACCCTTACCGGCTGGAAAGACCAAAACAATAACTCTTACGGTATTACCGGTACAGTAGACATAAACCCAGACGACTTATCTTCTGTGACTCTAACTGCCCAGTGGACGGCCAATACTTATACGATTACTTATAATGGTAATGGTTCTACTTCTGGCTCTACTACCAGCCAAACTAGCCAAGCCTATACTAGTAATGTTACTCTCCAAGCCAATGGCTTTACTAAGACTGGCTACAATTTCCTTGGTTGGAGCTTAGATTCTTCTGCTACTACTGCCAGCTATAGTGCTAGTACCGCTTACGCCGTTTCTACTATTGTCAATGCCGCCAATCAGGCCAATAATAACGGTGCTACCATTACGCTTTATGCGGTGTGGAGACAGAGCGTGACGTATATGCAAGATTGGGGCTATGCCGACTGCGCTAAATTAAATACGAATGAGTATTTGACGCTAAGAGATAGCCGCGACGATAACGATTATGTGGTTAAGAAATTAGCAGATGGCAAATGCTGGATGGTAGAAAACCTAAGGCTGGTCGGCTCGCGCACCCTTACTTCTTCCGACTCCAACGTTTCCTCGGATTTTGCTCTTACAGCCTCTACCGCTCCAACTTGGTGTACTACCAATAGCTCGGATTGCGACGATCGATCCCTCGTTTACTACGTTTCTTCCGAGGCCTCAGATTCCTCTAAATCTTCCTACTACGGCGCGCTCTACAACTGGTACGCCGCTACCGCCGGGACTGGTAAATACGCTACCTCTTCCGGTAACGCTTCGTCTAGTATTTGTCCAAAAGGTTGGCGTCTACCAACTGGCGGAAGTAGCGGAGAATTCGCCGCCCTCGATAAAGCTTGGGGCGGTACAGGAGCAAACCGTTCCGGTGCTAATACCTATAGTACCTTTACGGGAGCTTACACGTCTAGCAATAACGGCGGCTTCGGCCTCGCGGGCTATATCTACGGCTCGCTATTCCGCGTCGGTTCGTATGGGTTTTATTGGGCATCTGCCGCCTACAGCTCTAACTATGCATACGGTATGGGCCTGGACTCGTCCACTGCGCTCTTGT
>JAFUBU010000025.1 GCA_017460045.1 Candidatus Saccharimonadota bacterium | reverse complement strand
TCGGGCGAACCCGTCGGGGTCGTCAGGAATACACATTTTCTCGATCGCAGGTAAAACGTCGTCAGACAAAGGTTTACCGTCGCTCGCCTTGACTTGCGTCCAGTTCCTTTCTCGCTCTGCATAAGCGGGCTTATCAACCTCGACTAAAGTGAGGTGTTTGTCGCTCGCGACGGAGAGGCCGATAGTGCCGACGCCAGCGTAGAGGTCGAGGACGTTTTCGGTCTTGATGTGCTTTTTGATTTCTTGGAGAGCCATCTCGTAGACCGGGAGGTTGATTTGGAAAAAGCCGTTTGGAGAGTAGGAATAGGTTTTCCCGAGAACAGTATCGGTTAAGTTTTTGAAAACGGGATGAGGCTTGCGGTTTTCATAGAGTCCGCCTTCGACCTCTCCGTTTTGATTACAGCGCAGAAGTAGCGATTGGTAGTTTCTGCCGTCGGCGTGTTTTTCGTTTAGATCATTGACGATTTCCTGGGCTTTCTCGAAAATCTCGGGACGCTCGATGCTCGAGGTTTCGACTTTAATTTTGCGATGAGTCCCGCGTAGGTGGAAGCCGAGGTGGAGCTTGTTGTCTTCGTAGTCGTAGTAGAGCGAATACTCCATCTTGTTTCGGTAGAAGAAGTCTTTATCGTCTGTGACTACGGCAAGTGAAGTAAACGCTTTTTCTGTCGCCCCAGTCTCACTCGAAAATGTAGGCCTTCGGCCTTCCGCTCCTCCTTGCTCGGAAACCAAAAAGCTAGCTTTTTGGTGTCGCTCGCTTCGTCGGGCGGTCATACGCTGGACCGCCGGCGGAACCGCCCTACGGGCGAACCCGTCGGGGTCGTCAGGAATAAACATTTTCTCGTTCGCAGGTAAAACGTCGTCAGAAAAAGCGTTTACTTCACTTGCTATTCCATGTTGGTAAAAGACCTCCTCTAGTAACAGAGCCTTTTGCTCGAGTTCGAAATCGTAAGATAGGATTTGCCAAGGCGAAGTCGAGAGGTAGCAGGAGTCTTTAGGCTCAATGCGGCGGTCGGAGGGATTTTCGATTTTGAGAGCAACAGCTTCGAAGTAGTGGGATTTCTTTTTGGTAATTTCGTATTCTGTAACAGTTTCGCCGGGGAGGGCGTTCCAGAAAAAGCCTTTGATGCCTTCTTTAGTCGTGGCAATACCTTGTCCGCCGGGGACGAGCTTCTCAATTTTAACAGGGTTGCCAGTAACGATTTTCGGGAATTTCATGGGTATATTATACAATATTATATTTGTATTGTCTAATCTCAGAATTGGGATGTAGGAAGTCGGACATTTGAGCGGGGTCGGTAATGTTTTCGGTAAGAATCCAGAGGCAACGAGAGATAAAAGAATGGGTAACAAGGAGAACTGTACCGCCGGTCGGGTATTTAGCCTTGAGGTCGTTTAAGAAATCTTGAGTACGCAGGAGACCGGCAAGAAGGGTCTCGGCGCCGGCGGAAGTGCGCTCGACTTCGAGCGAGTTCCAGAGAGGATTTTGCCATAGTTCGTCGATACGATAGTTCCTTAGGTCGCCAAGTTCGCGTTCGGCGAGGCGGCCGTCGTAGATCGGGTCGTATTCCGGAGCGACGAGCTGGACCGATTCGACGCAGCGTTCCATCGGCGAGGCATAGACGGCGAGAAAGGGTGCATAGTTTTTTAGTGTTTGGCGGATTTTCGTCATTTGTTCCCTGCCGTTTGCGGTTAGGCGGTCTTCAGAGCGACCGACGACGAGCCCGGAAAGGTTGGCCGGCGTCTCGCCATGGCGGACGACAATGAGTCTTATTTTTTTTGAACGCATATAGTATAATTATACAGTATGGAAAAAGTAATTGAAGCGAAAAATGTGACGAAAGTCTATGGGAAGAAGGCGGCGGCGTTTACGGCGCTTTCGGATGTTAGTTTGGAAATAAACGCAGGCGAGTCGGTTGCGATCGTAGGGAAGTCGGGGTCGGGGAAATCGACTTTGATGCACCTCTTGGCGCTACTTGATACGCCGACGAAAGGGACGATTAAAATTGACGGCGAGGAGTCGACTAAACTATCGAAGAGACAGTTAAACCACCTAAGAAACTCGCGGTTTGGATTTGTCTTTCAGCAGTTTTTCATGAATCCGAACGAGACGGTAATGGAGAACGTTTTGTTGCCGCTCAAAATTGCGGGAGTATCGAGATTCCGGCGTAAGAAAATGGCGCTTGAAGCGCTCAAGATCGTCGATCTCGATACGAAGGCGGACAACAAGGCGACCGACCTTTCGGGCGGGCAGAAACAGCGAGTTTGTATCGCGAGGGCAATCGTTAATAATCCGAAAATTATCTTTGCGGACGAGCCGACCGGAAACCTTGATTCGGCGACGGGCGACAAGATTACGGACCTACTGTTTGATTTGAATAAGAAACAAGGCGTGACGCTAATTATCGTGACACACGATGAGGATCTCGCGAAACTTTGCCAAAGGATCGTGCGGATTTCGGACGGAGAGATTATCGCGGATTCGGCGGTTAGAAAAGATGTGGCCGAGAAGGCGTCCGAGCGACGCGAAAAAGAGGCGGCGCGAGTCAAAAAGGCTAATGAAAAGGAGATGAAATAATGAAGTTGCTAGATATTATCGCTTCGGCGAACTCAAATCTTTTTCGGAGTAAAACGCGGACCTTCCTGACAATTCTGGCGGTCTTTATCGGAAGTTTTACGATTATCCTAAATAGTGCAATCAATACCGGGGTTAATGATTATATTGATAGACAGGTGGCAACAATCGGCGGAGACGGCTTTGTAGAGGTGTTTCCAGCGGCAATGTATGACCAAGTAGTGGCAATGATGGGTAGCGGCGGGAGCAAAGTTTCCGAATACAATGAAAAAACTGGGAGTTACTTGGGCGCAAATATTTCTGAGGAAGATTTAGAAAAAATGCGTAGAGTTGATGGCGTGGAAAATTTGGAAATTTTCCACATGCTCAGCACTGAGTGGATGAAGCTAGAAAAGTCAGATAAGAAATTCAACGTATCGGTAGAATATTTTCCAGAGGGTACTATAAATGTAGATCTTTCAGCTGGTAGGATGACGGATAGCGACAGCACCGACTATGAGATTCTGATAAATGAAGATTGGGTGGAGGCTTTTGGTTTCGAGAGTAGCGAGGCGGCAGTTGGCGAGACGGTAGAGCTAGGAATTAAACAGACTGCAAAATGCTATACCGTAGAGAACCAGGCTGATTGTCTGGCTATCGTGAAGGCGAAAATTGTAGGAGTCCAGGCGCCAGGTGTGTTATCGATGGACGGAGATTTGCACATCAACCAAGCACTCGACCAAGCGCTTTATAATCTTCAATACGAGAATGTGCCAAAAAACAGTATAACGAGTTATATTGCAGTTGGGAATATTGAACCGAGCAAGATTGATGACGTGAGAAAAGAGTTCCGTGAAATTGGCTATGAATTTATCACGATTAATGACGAGGTAGGGATGATTCGGACGTTCTTCGACGCGATTTTGATTGTGTTTAATATCTTTGGCGCGATTGCCCTGGTTGCGGCGTCGATTGGGATTATCAATACGCTTTATATGTCGGTCCAAGAGCGGACGCGCGAGATTGGGCTAATGAAGGCAATGGGGATGTCGAGCGGGAAGATATTCTTAAGCTTTTCCTGCGAGGCGATTTTGCTCGGTTTCTGGGGGTCGGTAATTGGAATTGCGGTTTCAATGGGGATTGGGCTAGCGGTAAATCAAATTGCCCACGAGACCTTCCTGTCGGATTTCCCGACCTTTGAGCTAGTAAAGTTCAACCCGGTTAATATGGCGATTATCGTTTTGATTATCATGGCGATTGCGTTTCTCGCCGGGACTTTGCCGGCGAGGAGAGCGGCGAAGAAAAACCCAATAGACGCGCTGAGATATGAGTAGTCGTCGCGTAGCGGAGCGAACTACTTCCTCAGCGGATGCGCTACTCACTCGACGTACGTTTAGTACGTCTCGTTCCGTTGCTCCCGCTTCGTCGTATTTCATCTCCGATACGCGACGACT
>JAFUBU010000024.1 GCA_017460045.1 Candidatus Saccharimonadota bacterium | reverse complement strand
CTACTAAAGTCGATATGAAGGCTTTGCTAGAAGCCGGTGCCCACTTCGGACACAAAACTAGCCGGTGGCACCCCAAGATGGCGCCCTACATTCATAGCCGCAAAAACGGCGCCCATATTATCAATCTCGAAAAGACCGTCGAAGGCTTCGACGTTGCGCTTCCGAAAATTACCGAAATTAGTAAGAGTGGTAAGAAAATCCTCTTCGTCGGTACCGGTAAACAGTCGCGCGAGCTCGTCAAGGCTGCGGCCGAGTCGGCGAATATGCCCTACGTGACTGAGCGCTGGGTCGGTGGTACTCTGACCAACGTCGAGACCGTTAATCGCCAGATTAAAAAGCTTAAAGATCTAGAGCGCCGGATGGACTCTGGCGAGCTAAAAAATCGCTATAATAAGCTCGAGGTCCAGCGTTTCCAAGAGGAAATCGACCTGCTTAATACCCGCTACGGCGGAATTAAAGATATGTCCGACCAGCCGGCTGCTCTTATTGTCCTCGACGCGGTCCAGGATAAAAACGCCATTAAAGAGGCTGCGGCCCTAAATATCCCGGTCTTCGCAATCTGCGATACCAACGTCGACCCGACCAACATCAACTACATTATCCCCGGCAACGACAACTCGACCAAGGCGCTCGAGCTCTACTTAAACTATTTCGTCGAAGCTATCAAAGCTGGTAAAACTACTAAATAATAATTAATAATTGGAGGAAAAAATGGCCAACATTTCCATTGAAGAAATCAAAAAATTAAAAGAGCTTTCTGGGGTCGGTCTGACCGACGCCAAGCAAGCGCTCGTCGAGGCAAACGGCGATTTCGATAAGGCGCTCGAAGCGATGAGAAAGAAAGGCTTGACCAAGGCCGAAAAGCGCGGCGACCGCGAGACTCGCGAGGGTCTAATCGATTCTTACGTCCACGACGGCCGTATCGGCGCTATCGTCGAGGTCAACTGTGAAACGAGCTTCGTCGCCAAGACCGACGAATTTAAAGACCTCGCCCATAAAATCGCCATGCAGGTCGCTTCGATGGCTCCGCTCTACGTCTCGACCGAAGATATTCCGGAAGACGTTTTAAGCGCCAAGAAGAAAGAGCTCGAAGAAAATTTCAAAGGTCCAGAAAAAATGAAAGACCAAATTATCGGCGGCCAAATCAAAAAGGCCTTCTCTGATAAGGTCTTGATGGATCAGCCTTACATTCTTGACGACACTAAAACCGTCGCCGAATTCATCAAGGACTCCATCGCCAAGACCGGCGAAAACATTACCGTCAAACAATTCAAGCGCATCGAACTCGGTGTAACTGAATAGAGAGGGGGATAGAAAATAGGGAATTAGGGGTTTCTCAAACAATGCGTCGTCCGCCCCGCAAATTTTACAACTAATACCTAGCCGAAGAACGACCGGACTTTAGGAGTTCTGAGGCTAGGCTATTTGTTGTAAAATTTCGGCGGCAGCAGGCGGCGGACAGCGTTTGAGAAACCCCTAATTCCTATTTTCTGTTAACCAATCAGACTCGCGAATCGAGTTATTTTGCTTTTCTATTTTGTCTTCAATTTATGCTATAATTAGTGTATGAATATTGTTTTAGGTGTGATTATCGGATTAATTGTTTTAATGGCGCTGGTCGTAGCGCACGAATTCGGCCATTTTATCGCCGCAAGGCGAAACGGCGTCTGGGTCGAGGAATTCGGGATTGGTTTTCCGCCACGCGCTAAGGCTTGGCTAAAAAATCCTGAATATACCAAGTGGCAAAAAGAGAAAAAAGCGGCTAAAAAATCCGGCAAGAAATTCGATAAAAAGAAACCGAAAAAATGGCTAAAGTTCGACAAGAAAGATTGGGGAAAGCCCCAAAAAGACTTGATTTTTAGTATCAACTTCCTGCCGATTGGCGGCTTCTGTGCCATGAAAGGGGAATCGGACGACGACAAGCGCCCCGAATCGTTCGGGAAAGCAACTTTTTGGCAAAAAACCAAAATCCTCTTCGCCGGCGTCGCGATGAACTGGCTTGCCGCCTTTGTTATTTTAACTATCCTCGCCTTTACCGGTATGCCCCATTTTATCGAAAACCAATTTAAGATCGATAGTGATACATCTGTGACAAACGGAAAAGTAGTCGTCGCCAAAGTCCTCGAGGATTCTCCGGCCGAAAAAGCCGGCCTAGAAGTAGACGACCAAATTAAATCCGTCTCCAAAGATGGCCAGACGATCGAAATTGGCGATACGAGCGCTCTTATTGCCTTCAACGAAGACCATCGCGGCGAAAGAGTTAAATATACTATCGAGCGCGGTGGCGAAGAGAAAACTCTCGACGTCAACCTCGGCGTCCAAAGCGCGACCTACGCCCTCGGCATCTCGATGGCCCAAGCCGACCAGGCGCTCTATCGTTCGACCTGGTCGGCTCCGCTCGTCGGCGCCGCGACGACTGTCCAGCTTACCGCCGAGACTTATAAAGGCCTCGGTACTGCCGTTTACAATCTTTTCTCCGGCATTTTTAAGCAATTTAGCTCCGACGAGGCGACCCGCGAAGAAGGGAAGACCGCGATTGGCGCTGCCGGAGATTCGGTCTCCGGACCGGTCGGTATTCTCGGCGTCGTCTTCCCGGCCTTTGTCGATACCGGCCTTTCAAATATCCTCTTCCTCGCCGCGCTTATCTCCGTCTCGCTTGCTTGTATGAACGTCTTACCAATTCCGGCTCTCGACGGCGGACGCTGGCTTCTTATCGCTATCTTCCGTCTCCGCGGCAAGACCTTGACGAAAGAAACTGAGGAAAAAATCGTCTCTCGCGCCTTTACCGTTCTCCTTCTTCTGATTGTCTTGATTACTGTACTCGATATTATTAGGTTATTCTAGCCATGCCCGATACCAAGGTTAAAAAACCGCCGCTCGGCTTCAAAATCGCGCTTGCAATCGGATTAGTCGCTTGGGTCTGGCTCTGTGTCTACCTCGCCAAATATCTCTCCTACCATGGCTTCAAGTGGCTCATCATGACTTTCCATCTCGAAACCAGCACTATCCTCCAATCTATCTACTCCGTCGTCATTTATCTTCTGGCTATCTTAATTATGCTCGGCGTTCCAGCCTTACTCCGTAAATACTTTCCCAAATTAAAAGCTTACCCTCTCCTCGAAAAACCGTCCCGCGAAGAATTAGGACTCAAAAACCTTCCAACTTGGACTGACATTCTCCTCTCTCCGATTGGTTTCCTTATCCAATACGCCCTCGGCGCACTGCTTGTTACGTTCTTTACCAATTTCTCTTGGTTTAATGCTACCGAGGTCCAACCAACTGGCTATTCCGACCTCATCTCGACCGGCGATAAAATCCTCGCCTTCCTCATTATTGCCGTCCTCGCTCCAATTGTTGAAGAAATTATCTTCCGCGGCTTTCTCTACGGCCGCCTCCGCAAATACCTTAATCTTCCCGCTAGCATCCTCCTGGTCTCGCTCCTCTTCGCCGTCCTCCATGAACAATGGAATGTCGGCGTCAACGTCTTCGCGACTTCGCTCGTCCTCTGTGCGCTCCGCGAAGTTACCGGAACGATTTACTCCGGTATGCTCGTCCATATCTTAAAAAACGCCGTCGCCTTTTATCTTCTTTTCATCGCTCTCTAATTGTGTTATAATTTCCCTATGAAATTATCGAATTCTTTTGTTAAGACCTTGCGCTCCGCCCCTAAAGACGAGACCGCCAAATCCGCCCAGTACCTAATTCGCGCCGGCTATGTCCATAAAGAAATGGCCGGACTTTATGATTTTTTACCGCTCGGCCTCCGCGTACTTGAAAATATTAAAACCATCATCCGCGAGGAGCTAAATGCTATCGGCTGTGAAGAATTGCAGCTCACCGCCCTCCAAAACCCCGAGCCATGGCAAAAGACCGGCCGCTTCGACGACCAAGAGGTTGATATCTGGTTCAAAACCGAGCTTTCTAGCGGCGGCGAGCTTGGCCTTGCTCCGACCCACGAAGAGCCGTTGACGAATCTTATGCGTACCTATATTGAGAGCTATAAAGACCTCCCGATCTACGCCTACCAGTTCCAGACGAAATTTAGAAACGAGCTCCGTGCCAAATCCGGTATCCTCCGCACTCGCGAGTTCTTGATGAAAGACCTGTACTCCTTTTCCGCCGACGAAAAAAGCCACGCCGAATTTTACCGCGCCGCCGAACAAGCTTATAAAAGAATCTACGACCGCCTCGGGCTCGGCGACTCGACCTACGAGACTTTTGCCTCCGGCGGTATCTTCGCGAAGTTTTCCCATGAGTTCCAAACTATCTTAGACGTCGGCGAAGATACAATTTATTACAATGAAGACAAATCCGTCGTCCTAAACGAAGAGGTTCTCCTCCCCGACGTCCTCGAAGAGCTCGGAGTTAAAAAAGAAGAGCTAAAATCCGCTCGCGCCGCCGAGGTCGGCAATATCTTTACCTTAAAAGATAAGTACTCCAAGCCGCTCGGTCTCGAATTTACCGATAAGGACGGTAAACGAAAAACCGTTTATATGGGTTGCTACGGTATTGGCGTCTCGCGCGTCATGGGCGTCATCGCCGAAAAATATGCCGACGACGACGGCCTCGTCTGGCCGGAAAATATCGCGCCTTATAAAACCTATCTTATCGCTATCGGCGAAAAAGCCTCCGAGCTCGCTAGGGAATACGAGGCGGAACATCCCGAAACTATTCTATATGACGACCGCGACGCTCGCCCTGGCGAGAAGTTCAAAGACGCCGACCTCCTCGGTCTCCCGACTCGCGTCGTTATCTCCGATAAGACCCTCGAAACCGGCTCCGCCGAGGTCAAAGACCGCCGTACCGGCGAAACTACCCTCCTTCCCCTCGACGAGCTCGCAAGATTCTTCTAAATCCTCAACCGCAAAACTCTTGCTTTTCAAAGTTTTGCGATTACATTTTCCCCTTGCATAGGACCCTCATTAGTAGTAAAATACTCCTAGACCATTATCAGAAATGACAAAACAGGAAATATTATTATGAAAAAATCTGTCAATTTAACTAAAGAGGGGAAGCAAGCCCTCGAGGAAGAGCTAGCAGCCTTAAAAGCCCGTCGCCCCGAGATTACCGAAAAAATCGCCACGGCTCGCGCTTTTGGCGACCTCTCGGAAAACGAGGAATACAGCTCGGCCCGCTCTGAGCAAAAGACCGTCGAAAACCGTATCCTTGAAATCGAGGAAATCTTGAAGAGTGCCAAAATTATCCGCTCCGCCGCCCATTCTAAGGTCGTTCTCGGCGCGACGGTCAAGGTCAAAGTCGACGGCAAACAAAAAATCTACTCTATCGTCGGTCCGGTCGAGGCCAACCCTCTCGAAGGTAAAATCTCCGACCAATCTCCGATTGGCAAAGCGCTTCTCGGCCTTAAAGAAGGCGATTCGACGACTTTCAACAACAAAACTTACAAAGTTGTCGAGATTAACTAAATCTGTTATAATTATCTCATGGTACAATTATCTGACTATCGCGATGAGCGACTACGAAAACTTTCCGAAATTAAAGAGCGGGGAATTAACCCCTACCCTTCCAAGTCGAGCCGCGATACTAAAATCGGCAATATCTTAGACAATTTCGACGAGCTAAACGGCCAGACTGTTACGGTTGCCGGTCGTATCGTCGCGATTAGAAGCTTCGGCAAGCTCGCTTTCCTTAAGCTCCGCGACTATACTGGCGAAGTCCAGATTTTCATGAAAAAATCCGACGAAATCCCGAGCGGAACTTTCGGCGTCAAAGATATTAAACTACTCGATACCGGCGACTTTGTCGAGGCTACCGGCCTCGTCGGCAAGAGCCAGACTGGCGAAATTTCCGTTTTCTCCGATACGGTTCGACTCTTAACTAAATCTCTCCGCCCGCTCCCTGGTCGCGACGGCTTTACCAATAAAGAAGAGCGCTATCGCCGTCGCTATGTCGATATGAACGTCAACCTCGAGGTCCGCGAGCGTATGGTTCGCCGTAGTAAATTCTGGCAGGCTACGCGCGACTTTATGAACTCCAAAGGCTTTATCGAAATTAATACCCCCGTCCTCGAGCATACGACCGGCGGCGCCGACGCGACCCCCTTCGTGACCCATATGGACGCCCTGGACGAAGATTTCTACCTCCGCATTTCTCAAGAACTCCCCCTGAAGCGCCTGCTTGGTGCTGGCTTTGAAAAGGTCTACGATATTGGCCCGCGTTTTAGAAACGAAGGTGTCGACGACGAGCATCTCCCTGAGCATATCGCTTTCGAGTCCTACTCCGCCTATGATAATTACGAAGATGGCATGGAGCTTTACGAGGAAATGATTAAATATGTCGCCAAAGAAACTTGGGGGACGCTCGAGTTTGATGTCGGCGGTTTTCATATCAACCTCGACGGTAAATGGCCGCGCGTTAAATATGCCGACCTTCTGAAAGAGAAATATAACGTCGACGTGTTTAATCCCGACCGCGACCAGCTTATTTCTATTCTACAGAAAGAGTGGGAGCCCGAAGATATAAGTAGAGCCGCTTTCGAGAAAAAGCTCGCCGAGATGTCCACTGCCCACCTAATCGATAACGTCTGGAAACTAATTCGCAAGACGTCCGCCGGCCCATATTGGCTGATCGAAGAGCCGCTTTCTTTATCACCCCTAGCGAAAACTTCCCCCGACAATCCGCTCGTGACCGAGCGTTTCCATCCGATTATCGCCGGCACCGAAATGGGTAATGGTTATTCCGAGCTAAACGACCCCCTCGACCAGCTCGAGCGATTTAAGGAGCAGCAGGCTCTCCGCGACGCAGGCGACTCCGAGGCCCAGATGCTCGACGAAGACTTTGTCGAAATGCTCGAGTACGGTATGCCTCCGGCTTGCGGTTGGGGCAACAGCGAGCGCAACTTCTGGCTCCTCGAGGGTGTCTCCGGCCGCGAGGGTGTCCCCTTCCCACTCATCAAAAGCAAATAGACTTTTCCGCAAAAAAGTGTTATAATATTCCAGAGCTATTTGTTTTTGAAGGGAGGGACAAAAATGGAACGTACCTTAATTATTATTTCAGCAATAGTTTTATCTCTATTGGTTGGTTGTAGTATCAACTTCGGCGCTTTAACGGAACAGGCTATGGAACAGTTCTCGGGGCAGTTCTCGGAACAACTCTCGGAACAGCTCCCGACCTACGAACTGTCCGATGACGAATTCGCAAGAGCGATGGATCCGCATCTCGACTATTTAATCTTAGTCAATGGGGAACATCCGTACGAATTTGGTGGCATCTACGACCGCGAGCTCCAAAATGATTTAGCTTATATTGCCGACTGCTACGTCGGAGAGGCAACCCCGATCGAGAAAGGCGCACTCTATGCCTTCACGCTGCTTCAATACGATTTAAAACAGAAGGGCATGGAAATCGGACTATTCAATGCTTATCGGACCTACGAGGATCAAGAGGAAACTATGCGACTCTACCCAGAAACGACGGTCGAGCCCGGATTTTCAGAACATCATACCGGACTCGTCCTCGACATTATGATTAAATGGAGCGACAAGAGCGGCGGCCAGATTTGGTACACCGAAACCGCCGAACGGCAAACCGAAATCCCGGAGTTCAAAGTCGTCCACGAAACTCTCGCAGATTACGGCTTTATCGACCGCTACCCGCCGGACAAAGAGGCTTACACCGGCCTACCTTCAATGCCGTTCGAAATCCGTTTCGTCGGCTCGAGCGAAATCGCCCATGAGATTATGGATAACGGCCTATGCCTCGAGGAATATCTCGCAAGCAAATAACATTCGTTTGCAAATAGCTCGGCGGAGCGACTAGTCGCTCCGCTTTTTCTTGCCTCCCATCTCTAAAAGTGTTATGATATAACTATGGAAACCTATGATCAAGTATCAGATAATATTTCAGCCGACAAAAAACGCGAATACTGGAATACAGCGTTTGGCCTTCAGGAAGTTGACAATATTAAACCTTCAAATTATCTTAAAACTCTAGCGAACGACCATGTCGAGGGGAAGAAATCCTACTACGAGGTTTCCGAAAATCTAAATACCTACTACCAAACAGCTTCAAACGAAGACAAAGACGAACGCGAAGCCGACCTCGTGTCCGAAGCAATTTATAGTATTCTCGCCGACGAGGCTTTTTCATTTAATATCCTTACCTTTAAAAGTTATCACCGTCGACTTTTTGAGAAGCTGGATCCTAACGTCTTCCGACCTGGGGAGTTTCGCACCGTTAATATTACCAAAAAAGAGCCAATCCTAGACGGCGATACGGTCCAATACCAAGATTTCGGTCTCTTGGAAGAATCTTTGCAATATGATTTTAATGAAGAGTCTCAAGCTAGCTATCTCGAACTCTCAAGCCAAGACAAAATCGCTCGCCTCGCCGAGTTTACCTCGCGTATTTGGCAAGTTCATCCGTTCCTCGAAGGAAATACTCGCACAACCGCGGTTTTCATCGAAAAATACTTGCGAAGCCTCGGCTTTAAAATTGATAACAAAATGTTCGAGAAGTATTCTCTCTATTTTAGAAACGCCCTCGTCCGCGCTAATTATTCCAACCTCCCGAAAAACATTTCCGCCACCAATGAGTACCTTCTCTACTTTTTCGAAAACCTTCTCCTCGACACTAACCACGACCTTGATAACTCCGCCCTTTACATCTAGAAAAAGCCGGACTATCTCCTAATCGAGCTAGCAGTACCGTCGCTCTATTTCACAATCTCGGCGAAGACTAGAAAAAATCCCCCGCTACTTGCGAGGGATTTCAAAGGTTCTGCTCGCGATCAAAAGCGCGAGCGTTTCGACTTCATCCTCCGTCATGTCTTTCGGTGCACCGAAAGCCATAAATGAGGACCGAAGCTCTCTCTTTTCGTCGCGCGTCAAGCGCGACATTAGTCCACAACAAACTTTTGAAAATGCCACCGACTTCTCAATCTTGTCGAGTACCTCCGTCTTAAAGTCCTCCGTGGACAAATTTTGGACATAATCAAACGTTCGATTTCTGCCCATACCTTCACCTCCTTTCAGATAAAACTATACTTATCCTCCCCTCCGAAGCGAATTACCCCCATTATACCACAAAATGCTTATCTTGTCAACCAAAGAAAAAGACCGCTCTCGCGGTCTTTTTCTAGGTTTACATCTAAAAGCCTTGCAAAAAAGATCGAAATAGCGTAAAATAGCTACATGGAAAAGAAAGGTCATATACCAGCACTTGAATGCGCAGCCGTTCAAAAGATGAACAAAGTTCTTGCCGCTCTGCCAATGGGCGGACTTGAGTTCAAAGTTACAACCTATAAAGACGGCGAGTGGATTGCCGAATCCGTCAATTTAGATGGTATTTTGACCGGTGGCAAAGCTGACGACGATAAAGATCGGATGATTCGCGATGCTATTTTCACATATTTTGAAATACCAAAAGAATATTGCGATAGTAGACTAATTGACGCGGTGGGCGAAATTGAAAGTGCGGAGCGGGGTAGCCAAAAGACCACCTACATCATAGGTCACAGCGTACCCCGAGAGGGGTAACTCACGCATGGGAAGCTTGTCCGACATAACGCAAGGATAGTGGATCACAGCGTTTAAGAGGCTAGGCTTAACTGTTAGGGAAGATTTTGGCGACGGAAGCCATATCAGAGTCTTTGGCGGGAACAAGAAAATACCACCGATGACAATACCGAATCATACCTACAAACAGATGAACAACAAGATTTATAAAGATTTAAAGCGGTTAGGTTATTCTGAAGACGAGATTAACAAAGCGCTCAAGATACGACATTAGGGAAAACCGCAACTTGCGGTCTTTTTTCTTCCCAAAACGCTAAAATCCCTCTTCATTTTTAAACCGCCTATGCTATAATGGAGAAAAGGAGTTTTTTGAAAAATGTCAAAAGTAATGGTTGTTGGGACTGGCAACGTGGGCGCAAGCATAGCATACTGCTTGATCAACCAGCGGACCGCCGTCTCCGAATTAATTTTAACCGACATCAACAAAGCCGACGCCGAAGGCGAGGCTATGGACCTCCGCGATACGCTCGCCGTTTCGCCGAGTTACCTAAAAATTCGAGCCGGCGATTATCGCGAAGCGAAAGATTGCGACATTATTATCATTACCGCTGGTATTCCCCAAAAGCCTGGCGAGTCGCGTATGGATTTACTTAAGAAAAACGCCGCTATCTTTAAGGATATGATTGACGAAATCATGGAAAACGGCTTTTCCGGCATCTTCGTCATCGTCAGCAACCCCATGGACGTTTTAACTTACCTAGCTCAAAAATACTCCGGTCTCCCAGCCGAACGCGTAATCGGCTCCGGGACTATTCTCGACTCGGCAAGACTCCGCTATAAAACCGCCGAAAAACTCGGCGTCCACCCCAAGTCCGTCCACGCTTTCCAGGTCGGCGAACATGGCGATACCGAGTTTGCCCTCTGGTCTACCGCCTCCGTCGCTGGCCAGCCGATTACCGAGCTATTAGACCAAAATACCTTAAGTGAAATCGAAGATTTCGCCCGAAACGAAGCCTACGATATTATCGAGAAAAAAGGCTCGACCCACTACGGTATTGGCGCCTGCGTGACCAAGTTAATCAACTGCATTCTCGGCGACGAGCGCCGCGTCCTTCCGGTCTCGAGCTACGACGATTTCGCCGGAGTTTACAATGGTTTCCCGGCTATTATCGGCAAAGAAGGTATCGTCCGCCGCGTCGGAGTCCACTTGACCGAGGAAGAGGGGATTAAAATGCAAAAGTCTATCAACGCTTTAAAAAATGCCATAAAGGAAATAGGAGAATAATATGGATACAGTTACAATTATCGACGGTGAAGAAGAGGTCAAGAACTCCAAGGCCCCAAAAATTATCGCGGGCGTAGCGATCGTACTCGGCCTCGCCGGACTCGTCTTCGGCTTCATTCAGAAAAGCGAAAAAGATAGTTTAAATACTCGCCTTTCCAATCTCGAGCAGAGCGTCAATATCCATGTCGCCGAAGTTGAGGCCTTAAAGGCCCAGCTAATCGAAAACGGCATCAAGCCAAACATTACGACTACGACCGAGACTAAGACCGTCAGCACCGACGACGGAACTAAGACCGACAGTAAAACCGATAGTAAAACTGACGAAAAAACCGACGACAAAAAGACGACCGAAAAAGAGTCCGCCGGCGAAGGTTATAGCGATATCTCTGTCGACCCCGGTAGCGACTGGAACGTCCGCTTCTACCTCCCGAGCGGTATTAAAAACTTAAACTATATCTACCCCTCCGACAATTCCATCTCCATTACCGGTATTACGACCGCTACCAAAACCTACGACTCCGAAACTTGCGCCTCCGGCTTTGGCCAGCTCATTCTCGGCGGCTCGACCGGCGAAAAACTTTACAGCGACTCTAAAGGAACTTACTATTACGTCGCCCCGACCGGTAATAAATGCTCCGGTAGCGATTTCAATACCGCCGTCTCGTTGACGAAAAAACTCTTCCAGAGCATCAAGGAAAAATAAGGCCACTAACACTTCCTCGTGCAATGGGGCGGCGAGTAGCGCACGAGGAAGTTTAGCGGCTTTATTTTGTATTAAAACTCTTGATTTTTAGCACAAGCGGAGTATAATAAACCATAAGAATAATTAGGTCATTGGAGGACAAATGAAGAAATCTGCATTTATTATCGGTTTTACCGGGACTCTACTTACCGGTTTAATCGTCAAGATGCCAACTATTAACGCCGAAGACGCCCCGCTTTGCGTTGAAGGCAATAACATCGCAATTACCGCTAGCAGTGGCGAAACTTACCTTACCGGTAATTGTACTTTGAATAAAGATTTCAACGGAAATCTTGTCGTCGGCGACAATATTACCGCTACGCTTAATTTAAACGGTAAGACCATTACCAACAATTCCGGTATTGCTTTAAGAAACCTCGGGAATCTGACTATCGTCGGAGATGGGAATGTTATCGGCGGCTCGACTAATTATACCGTTCAAAACCAAAATACCCTACGTATCGAAGGCGGTTCTTACTCGACGACGGCCGAAATCAAGACAAGCTCTGGCCCGTCGCTAATTGCTAACGGCTGGAATCTTACTTCTGCTATCGGCGCTACTCCCGCTGAAAAGCCGGCCGGCTCCGCTAGCTACGCTACGCTCGAAATCGCCGGCGGCGAATTTAACGGCGGTCTCAATAACATTAAAAACGACGAAAACGGTATCCTAAGGATTTCTGGCGGTACTTTCGAAGACCTCGTCGGCCAGAAAAACTCCGTTCTCCACGGCGGTAAATCGCTCGAGATTTCCGGCGGAGACCTCAAATCTCGAGTCTACGTCCAGTCTATGGGTGTCGATAAAGAAAAGAGCCTTTATGTTTCTGGTGGTAATACTTCCTCTATCGCTTTTGAATACACCGCAAAAAATATCGACCCCGAGGTCTACCATGATGTCCGCTTAACTGGTGGCAGCCTCAGCGTCAACCTCCCCAGCGCAGTTCATTATTCCAATATCGAGGCCCACGATTTCTCCGGCGGCTCGTTTACCTATGCCGGTAGCAACGACGTCCCGACTCTCACTGTCGAAAACATCCACTTGACCGGCGGCTTCAACGTCAACAATGGCGACTTGACCGAAGTGACCCTAAAGAACAGCACCGTCAGCCAATTCTCATGTATCAACAAGGGTTCACTTGATGTGATTGATGTTGATGCCACTAGCGGCGGCTATATCAAGGCATCCAACGGAGTCATTAACATCTACGACGGCCAAATTGGTAAATCTGGTAAAATGATTACCACTACCAAAAACAACCATGGCACGATTAATATTTACGACGGTTTCATCTACGGGACTCTCACCCCGACCAACGGCACCATCAATGTCTTTGGCGGCAAGTTCCTCGAAAACTCCGAGGCTCTCGCTACGGCTGTAGAAAATGGTAATGCTATCGCCGGCACCGAAAACAAGATTATCGAAATCGAAATAGGCGGCGAAACTTGGTACTATGTCGGCACCCGCGAAGAAAATAAAAGCATCACCCACGAAGCTGGCCACCAAATCGATTTTGAAGAAACCCCGATCGAAACTCTCGGGGCCGCCAAACTCATCGTCATACCGCTAACCGAAGAAGATCTCGCGCCGCTCCAAGCCTCCATCGAAAACCTCAAGACCGTTTACGATATCGCCGTTATCAACGACCTCGGCGAAGTCGTCCCGGTTTCAGACAACAAGCTCCACATCAAACTCGCTCTTGCAGAAGAACACCAAGGCTTCGACCATTATTCCGTCGTCTTCATTGATGCCGAGGGCAATCCAGCCGAAACTTACACTGCCGAGGCTGATGAAGATAACAACCTAAACTTCGAGGTCTCTCACCTTAGCCTTTACGGCATTATTGCCTACAACGATCCGGAAGAAGAACCGGAAGAGCCCACCAACCCGACCGAAGAGCCAGCAGAGCCTAGCGATAATCCGACCGACAAACCGGAAGAAAAGCCAGAAAAAACTTCTGACAGCGAAGAAGAGACCATTGTCGTCATTGTCGACACCGAAGATACTGCCGTCCCCAACACCGCCGAAAAATCCGCCCCGACCGTCCCGAATACCGACGGCTACAACGCCGACACCGGCAGCCGCACCTCCACCCTCCTCTGGGCCCTCGGCTTCACCGCAATTACTATCGCCGGGATTCTTGCGATAATTAGAAAGAATATCGGCAAGACATGTTAGTATAATCGCACAATGCGTCGCACAAGTGATTAAGCTATATAATCCGTAAGCATCTTCTAGCCGAATCTGAACGAACCCGATTTGCTGAGGCTTTTCACGGACCGGGGTCCTGTAACCGTGTGTTATGGGGTGGTCCGACTGAAAAGTCGAAGCAAATCGGACGTGAGTGAAATTGAGGCTAAAGGTGCTTACGGATTATAATCTAACACTAGTGCGGCGGACAGCGTTTAGAACTAGCCGTTACGCTTGTCTAGTGCTATAATTAAGACATGAAGAAACTACTTGCCATTTTAACGATTCTACTAATTGGAGCGCCGAGCGCCTCCGCCGCCTCCGACCCTAGTCTTTATTTCAAGAGCGCCGTCTTTGACTACTACCTCGAAAAGACCGATACCGGGACTCGGATGAAGGTCAAGGAAACTTACGAAGCTGTCTTCTCGGATAGCAGCTCTAGCCACGGCCCGACCCGCACTATCCCATTTTCCAACCAAAACGGCAACAATATCACCATTGACGATTTGAATATTACCGCGACTCGAAACGGTGAAAACGAGCCTATCGCCAAAATCGAGCGAGAGGACGGCTATTTCCGCGTCAATATCGGCACGAGCTCAAAAACCGTCCAGGGAGAACAAACTTATGTCCTCGAATACGAGCTTAATAATGTCATCACCGAATATGACGAGAACGGCCAAGATGTCTCCGGCCTTGGCGGCGATCATCAAGAGCTCTATTGGGACACCAACGGTACCGGCTGGCCCAATCGCTTCGACTCCCTGACCGCAAATATTCACTTTGCCGGCGACTACCCGGCTAAAACTCCCGCCTACTGCTACACGGGAGCCAAAAACTCTACCGCCCGTAACTGTACCGTCGAAAAAACGAGCGACGGCTTCACCTTTAAAACTACCAAACCCCTCGCCGCCTACGAAAACTTAACTTTCGATATCGAATTTCCAAATGGTACCTTTATTGTACCGATTTCTAGAAGTTATCTTCTCGTCTTTTCTACTACCGGTATCGCCCTATTCGCCGTCCTCACTATCTATTTTGAAACTAAAAAATACCGTAAATACGCTAAAGAAAAGGTCGCTTACGCTAAAAACCTCCTCGTCGCCCCGCAATATCTCCCTATGAAAAACCTCACCGTCGCCGAGGCCGGACAAATCTATCTCGAAACCGCCAGGCCGACCCAGACCGCAACTCTCCTCGAACTCGCCACTTCTCACCGGCTCCAGATTATCTCTGAAGAGACCGAAACTAGCGTCTTAAAACACAAAAAGACCGTCTGGAAAATCAAATTACTCGACGATTCGTCTCTTACCGAGCCGGAAAAAGACGTCTTAAAAATGCTAAACGGTGGTAGTCTCCCGAAAAAAGATGAGGTTATCGAGATCAAGAAGCAAACCGCGACCCGTAGCCTCGCAGAAATAGCCGAGGATTACCCTGTCGCCACCCGCGAGCTTCTTCTCGCAAAAAAGCTCTTTGAGCCGACCGTCCAAGCTAAAACCGGGCGAAGCAAAACCACTAAAGAAGGCGGCCTCACCGGTCTCTTTATGGCCCTCCTCATTCTCGCCGCCTGTCTAGTAACTTATCTAAAAGTCTCCGGCTCCAGCATTTTAGGTTACGGCAATATCGTTGGCGAAAACTATCTCTTTATCGTCATCTGGGTCATTGTGGTGATTACCATTATTGTCAATATCGCTATCGACAATAAATCCAGCAAATACGCCAAACGCACCGAAAAAGGCCTCGACGCTTCCAACTATCTCGAGGGCTTAAAGCTTTACATCAGCATGGCCGAAAAAGACCGTCTCGAGTTTAACCAATCGACGAAAAATGCCCCCAAAACTGACGTTGGAATCGTCAAGCTCTACGAAAAGCTCCTCCCCTACGCTTGTCTCTTCGGGCTTGAAGAAAGTTGGCTGGGCGAGATTCAAAAGTACTACGACGCACTAGATTACTCTCCAGATTGGTATTATGGCCACGACCCTCTGAATCGCGCCATGTTCTACAGCATGATGAATACGACTTCGAGTACCATTACTAGCAATACCGCTTGGCACGATTCTTCAAGCTCCTCCGGCTTCTCCGGCGGCGGAGGTGGCGGTTTCTCCGGTGGCGGCGGAGGAGGCGGGGGCGGCGGCTCCTGGTAAAATTATGAAAAATGTTATCTTGATCCACGGTTTTAACGGCATTCCGAAGCTCTACGAATGGCTAAAAAGCGAGCTTGAAACCCGCGGTATTGAGGTCATCTTACCGAGCTTTCCCTCTGGCGAAAACACGACCTACGAAAATTGGGCCAAAGTGCTAGACGAATATACTTCTAGCATTAGCGACGATTCGCTCGTTGTTTGCCATTCCGTCGGCAACGAATTTATTATTAAATACCTCGCGAAAAATCATCAAGAGGTAAACACCTATATCGGTCTTGCCGGCTTCGCCGAAGTCTTTAAGAGTGAAGGCCGAGACGTTTTAAATGCGGTCGTTGAAGAGTTTTTAGTTAGCGACGAGGAAAAACAGTTGTTTATCAAGCTCAGCAAAGCACGCTACGCAATCTACAGCGACGACGACCATATTGTCCCATTCGAAGTCCTGGCGGCTTTCCCAGAAGAAATCAATGCCAAACCGATTCTTATTCCAAATATCGGTCACATGGGCCATAAAAGCGGCCTAGAAAAGCTCCCCGCTCTCCTCGACCTCATCCTCGCACAAAAATAACCCCGAATCTTTCGATTCAGGGTTATCAGCATACTTAGTGAAGCTCAAACCACACGAGCTTCACATCCGATTCCAAATCGTAAACCACGACGCAATTCGCATCCTGGTCTTCCGGATCGGTTTCCACCTCTGTCCGATACTTTTCCTTTCGGAAAAGTCCAGCCACGCCATGCTCATCTTTGAACACAACTTTTAAGGTTTCGTGGTCGCGATATCTGTACCATGCACCAGGCTCCGCCTCAAAGATATCACCAATCTCGGCACTCTTTAAATCGGAGGCAAATATCTCCAAATTAGCCTCCTCATTGTCACCGCAATCGTTCCAAGTGGCAGAATATAAACTGAACAACGGGTTCTCAATTTTGACGATTCTCTTCATAAATCGTCCTCCTTTCTGCGCCCCTCAGGGCGCACTTTGAATCACTGTGCCGACCACCGACACAAACCTTCAAAGCTTACCCGCGAGGCTAAGAGCCTGCAAGTATGCTTTTTAATTTTCTAGCTCTCTTGGCAAATCCTCCCAATCAAGCTTATACCTGTATTATATCAAACTTATGCTTATTTGTCAATACTAATACCACATTATTGTTTAGCTCTTCCGGAAAATATTGAGATATGATAGAATAAAAAATAATGATAGAAAATGATTTTACAGAGTGGATGATAGTAAAAGACGGGCTACATAAAAATGGTGCCGTCACAAAGTTTTCCGAGGGTCAGATCTGGTGGGCAGCACTTGGTAAAAATATTGGTGTAGAAATAAACGGGAAACACCAAGACTATTCCAGACCAGTAGTAATTTTTAAAAAATTAAGCCACCTATGCTTTCTAGCAATTCCACTCACATCACAGCCTCATACCGGGACTTGGTATACCGAGTTTAATTTTAGAGGTAAACAAGAATATGCCGTCCTATCCCAGATACGGATGATGAGCGTTTCTCGTCTCTACAATCGAATGGGGAAATTATCTACCGGTGATTTCAAAAAGATACAAGTAGGATTTAAAAAGCTCCTCAAATAAAAATACCTCCCAACCTTTCAATTGGGAGAACGACTAGTTGTCGAATATATTTATATTATACCAAATAATGCCCAAAAGGGCAACCTTCTTTTTTAACCAAATCTTTGCTATAATAAAATTATGAATCGTGACCTACTAGGCAGCCTCCGCGAAGAAAAAGAAACCGGCCTTCCCGGCGGGATTTACCATAAGCTTCAGATTGAAATGACCTACAACTCAAATCATATTGAGGGAAGCACGCTCACTAAAGAACAGACCCGTTATATTTTCGAGACCAACACTATTGATGCCGATAAGGCCCTCTCGGTAGATGATGTCGTTGAAACTGCTAATCATTTTCGTTGTATTGATATGATTATTGACCATGCCGAAGAAGAGCTTACCGAGAAGTTTATCAAAAAACTACACGAGACTTTAAAAAACGGAACAATGGACAGTCGCAAGGATTGGTTTATGGTCGGCGATTACAAGAAAATCCCCAATGAAGTCGGTGGCCGAGAAACTACCGCCCCATCTAAAGTCCATAGTGAGGTGAAAACCCTCCTTGAGGCCTGGATTAATCGCGTAAAACCTCCCAAATTCGAAGATATTATCGAATTTCACTATCAATTTGAGAAAATCCACCCCTTCCAAGACGGCAACGGCCGAATCGGTCGGCTCGTCGCCTTTAAGGAATGCTTAAAAGCCGGAGTCGTTCCGTTTATTATCGACGAGGAGCTCAAACTTTTCTATTATCGTGGCCTTTCCGAATGGGAGACTGAAAAGGGCTATCTCCTTGATACCTGTCGCGCCGGCCAGGACAAGGTCAAAGCCTACCTCGACTATTTCAAAATCCGCACCTAATTCTGTGCTATAATATTTAGTATGTTAGACATCAATTTCATTAGAGAGAATCGTGCTTTAGTGGAGAAAAGCGCGAAAGAGAAAGGCTACAAAGACGTAGACCTCGATAAAATCATCAAACAAGACGACGAGCGAAAGTCTCTGCTCCAGAAAGTCGAAAAGCTCCGGAAAGAGCGTAACGACACCGCCGCCAAAATGAAGGGTGGCAAGCCCTCGGAGGAGCTCATTAAACAGGGTAAGGAAATCAAAGAGCAACTCGCCGAGCTAGAAAAAGAGCTTAGCGAGCTAGAAACAAATTTAAAAACCGAGATAAAATCCGTCCCGAACGTCCTCATGCCAGACGTTCCGCTCGGCGGCGAAGAATGTAGCAAAGAAATTAAGAAATGGGGCGAGCCCAAGAAACAGGGGGTCGACCACCTCGACTACGCCACGAAGCGTGGCTGGCTCGACTTCGAGCGTGGCGCGAAAGTCGCCGGCGCGAAATTCTATTATCTAAAAGGCGGCCTCGCCCTCCTCGAAAATGCCCTCTTACAGTACGGTCTCAGTATCGTCTTAAAGCACGGCTTTACCCCCATGGACGTTCCGGATATGGTCAGCAGCAAAGTTCTCGAGGGCGCCGGCTTCGCCCCAAAATCTAGTGACCAAAGCGACGAGTATTATATCGAAGGCGAAGATCTCGTAATGATTGCGACCGCCGAGATGCCGATTACCGGCTACCACATGGACGAAATCCTCGACGAAAAAGATTTGCCCCTGATGTATGCCGGCTTTTCGGCCTGCTTTAGAAAAGAGGCGGGCGCCTATGGCAAAT
>JAFUBU010000023.1 GCA_017460045.1 Candidatus Saccharimonadota bacterium | reverse complement strand
GAGGTCGAAGTAAAGTTGGCGGCAAAAGAAGACGAAGACAAGAAAGACGAAAGCAAAGAGAAGAAAGAAACGAAGAAGAGCAAATAGTCTACAATAAAAAGATTCGGCGGAGCAGCCGAATCTTTTTGATGCTATTTTTTAGTAGAGGTCGGGTAGGCTTCGAGGGTAACATTTAAGTTTAATTCCCCGCCGTTTCGTAGGATATGGAGTTGGATAGTATCGCCAACGGCGTATTCGCCGACGAGAGCAGTGATACTGCCGGCTTTACCAACCTCAACACCGTTGATGGCGGTGATAATGTCGCCGGACTTGACGCCAGCTTTGTCGGCCGGAGAGCCAGAGATGACAGCGGAAGTGTTTTTACTATCAGTATAGACGTAGCCGCCGGTTTTAACCGAGAGGTTGTATTCTTTAGCGACGTCGGGAGTAATGGTTTTGTAATTTACTCCGATATAGGCGCGCTCGGCTTTGCCGGTATTTAGGACGCTCTTTAACATCCCTTTGACGGAAGAAATCGGAATAGCGAAACCGATATTATCGGCGGAAGAAGTCGCGACATTGAGACCGACGACTTGGCCGGCGGCGTTGACGAGCGGCCCGCCAGAGTTGCCGCTATTGATGGCGGCGTCGGTCTGGATAAGGTCGGTCAGATACTCATAAGCCGCGCCGGTCGAATCGGAGGCGGTAATCGAACGGTTGAGGCCGGAGACGATACCCTCGGTAACGGTATTTTGGAATTGGCCAAGGGCGTTGCCGATAGCGATAACCTGTTGGCCGACGTTCATGGTTTTGGAGTCGCCAAGGGTAACGGCCGGGAGGTCGGAGACGCCGTCGATTTTGATGAAGGCGACATCGTTGGCCGGGTCGGTCCCGACGACCTTGACGTTTTCGTAAGTCGTACCGTCGTCGAGAATGACGTTGACCTTGTTGGCGCCGTCGACGACGTGTTTATTGGTTAGAACGTAACCATCGCTTGAAACGATCATGCCAGTACCGGCGGCGGAGCTAGTAGTACTTTGGCCAAACCAGCTAGTAGTCCGAGTTTCTGTTGTAATAGATACAACGGACGGGGAAACCTTGTTGGCGACGTCGGCAATAGAGCCGTCGGTAAAGTTGGAAGAGTTGCCATCTACGCCGGAGCCCCAAGTTACGCGGGCGGTACTATTATTGTAGTTGTAAATCGAGAAACCGAGCGCGAAGACGCTACAGACGGCGGTAACGCAAGCGATGGTCAAGACGACGATTTGAAAATTATTAGTGGTGTTTTTAGTTTTCTTATCCATATAAACTCCTTTCTTTATAAATGGAAACTTGGGTTGCTAAAAAATACTACTATCGCGAAGATAATTAGTACGCTAAAGATGGTCGGGACGAGGATTTCGTCCTTTTTCGGCTCACCGTCGTTTTTAAGGAGAGATTGGTAAACGCGAGCGAAGGCAAAGGCGAAGACGGTCAAAATAATAGAAAGCTGGGGAATAATAATACCGGTATCGCCAAACGAGTAGACGATCAGCCAAGCATGGAAAATCCAGGCCAGTTCGGCGCAAATCAAGCCACAAACAAAGGTCACGAGGCGGAAATTGTTGTCGTCCGACTGGACGAGGACGTGGCGCGTCGCGGCCCAGCCAATAAAGAGGGCCGAGAGGACAAGAATACTTGAATCGTAAGTCGCAGAGAGACGAACGGCGGCGGTAGTCCCGAGGAAGACGGCGACGAGGCTTTGGGCAATCGTCGCGCGGCTCGAGGAGAGCGGCTTTAAGAAGATTAGCCAGAGCGTATAGAGAAGGGCTAGGACGTAGTGGATATGGAAAGGATGTTCAAAGAAGGAAGGGAGGGTCGGGCCGGAACAATAGGCGATTAAGACGAAAGAAAAGCCGACGATTAAATCGACGAGACTAGACTTAAGGTTTAAGAGCCAATAGCGCGGGCGGACGGCGAAGATACGCCATTTCGAGACGATAACGAGGAGAAATCCGAGGAGGTAGGAGCCGGTAATAGCGGTCAAGAAAATCGAGCCGACGCCGAGCAAGATATTCAAGACGACGTGTAAAATCGAGCTTAGGACGTTTCTACTTTTACGGATTAAGACGTAATCAGCCATATTCTTATTATACCAAAGTTCACATTAAAATTAAATAAAATTAGAAGAAACGCATATTGTTAAACGGGAAAAGGCGGAGCAGGACCGGCCCGATAATCCGACAAAACGGAATAGTACCGAGTCCGTTGCGCGAGTCGTAGGAGTAATTCGCTTCGCGATTGTCGCCGGAGACGAAAAGCTCGCCCTCGGGAACAATTAGGTCGACTTCGCCGGAAGTATGTTCCTTCGGGCCGTCGGTCTCGGAGGTACGGGTCGCGCTATCAGGGGTAAAACCGTCGGGGTGCTCGTCGTTAAAGACGGTCAGCGTACCGTCCTTGACGGTCACGCGTTCGCCCGGGAAAGCGATAACGCGCTTGATAATGTATTGGTCGTCGACGCCGCTTTGGACTCCGCAGGTCAGCGGACCGTCGGCGGGGCCATTAGCAAAGACAATGATTTGGCCGCGCTCGGGGATGTATTCGTTGCCGAGGAAATGCTCCCAGGTCACAGGAAGGCGGTTGACGATAACGCGATCGCTCTGATGCAAGGTATTTTCCATCGAGACCCCGACGACGTTATAAGAACGGAAGACGTAGGCGTTAAGTCCGAGCGTACCGACGATAACGGCTACGACGAAAAGAACGAGGCTTAAGATATCCTTGGCGAGAGGGTGTTTGTTTAGTAGGCTGACTTTAACTGGCGATGTATCCATAACAACTATTTTACCATATTATTTTAGCACGCGGGGTAACTTGCCGCAACAATTTCTTGAGCGAGAGTATCGCGAAGCTCGTCGGTCGTAGTCGCGGCCATGAGCCGGCTACGGAGCTCGGCAGAACCGGGGAGGCCATGGAAATAGACCTTGAAGAAATGTTTCAAAGTCTCGAAGGGGAGGCGACTTTTCTCGTCGAAAAGGTCGAGGTGGTACAAAAAGAGTTTTTGGAGCTCTCCAGGAGTCGGGGTATGGTCGGTAAAACAGTAGGGATTTTCAAAGACGCCGCGGCCGATCATAAAGCCGTCGACCTTGGGGTTTTCAGCGGAGAGCCTCTTGGCGTGGGCCTTGTCTTTGATGTCTCCGTTAATGTTTAATTTGGTATGGGGCGCGATCTCGTTTTTGAGCTTGACGATCTCGGGGATTAGCTCGAAGTGGGCCGGGACTTTGCTCATCTCCTTTTTAGTACGAAGATGGACCGTTAGGGCGGCGAGATCTTGTTTTAAGAGAAAGCGTAGCCAATCTTGGTATTCTTCGACGTAGGTAAAGCCGAGACGAGTCTTAACCGAGACCGGGAGATTGGTCGATTCTTTGGCGCGCTTGATACATTCGGCGGCAAGCTCTGGGGTCTTAATCATGGCGGCGCCACCGCCGGCTTTGTTGACGTGTTTGTCGGGACAGCCCATATTGATATCGAGGCCGTCGAAGCCGAGGTCTTCGAGAGCGCTAGCGGTCGTAGCGAAATGGTCCGGGTTTTCGCCCCAAATTTGGGCGACGATTGGCTTGTCGACGGGGCTAATCTCGAGGCGCTCAAGAGCGTTGATGCGACCTTTGTCAGAAGCGAAACTGGAGACATTGGTAAATTCGGTAAAAAATACATCGGGCCGGCCAGCTTTTTCGATGACTTGGCGAAAAACGAGGTCAGTTACGCCTTCCATGGGCGCGAGAATTAAATACGGTTTTTCTAATTGTTCCCACATATCTAAGATATTATAACACAAAGTGTGGTATAATCGTCTTATGAAAGTAGGATTTTTGGGAGCGGGGCTTTACGGCGAGGCCCTTGGACACTTAGCGGAGATAAACGAACATGAGGTCGAGTACTATGACCCGTATCGATTTCCGGAGCGAAAAATTGGAGAGGTAATTTCCGAGGCGGAGGTGGTAGTTTACGTTGCGCCGGCGGAAGCATATCGAGAAATTTTGCCGGAGCTATCTTACGAGACGCCGCTGATTTTAGCGAGTAAGGGTTTTGTTTCTTTGAAGCCGTTTGAAAAGTTTCGCAAGTTTTCGGCGCTCGGCGGGGCGACGTTTGCGGAAGATATTATGGAGGAAAAGGCGGGGCTAAAACTGGCGGCTTCTTCGGAGCTATCGGAGCAACTTTTTACGACTGATTTCTTGACGGTTGAATATACGCGCGATACTAAGGGGGTTGTATTATGCGGAGCTTTGAAGAACGTCTATGCGATTGGGGCGGGGTTAATGGGGGCGGAAGATTATTTGATGAAGGCTAGTAGCGAAATGGCGGAAATTTTAACGGCGAATGGAGCGGAACCGACGACAATTCGACTGTCTTGCGGGGTAGCGGATTTGATACTTTCGAGTACGCCGGAGGGGCGGAATTTCCGTTTTGGCGAAGAGCTGAAACATTTTCCGGAGAGCCGAGTTGAGCCGGTTGGGACGGTCGAGGGGCTGACAGTTGTTAAATCGCTAGAGGACTTTCCGGATTTCGTAGTACCGGAGGGAGCGAAATTGTTTAAGGAAATCGTAGAGAGGGTAAAGAATGGAATTAAATGAGCTACAAAAAGAGGCGGTTGAGTATCTCGAGGGGCCGCTACTAGTAATTGCCGGTCCGGGGACTGGGAAGACCCAGCTTTTGTCGAAAAAAGTAGAGTATATTTTACAAAATACCGATGCAAATCCGGAGAATATTTTGTGTTTAACTTTTACGGAATCGGGGGCGCAGAATATGCGCGACCGACTACAGACGACGATTGGACGAGCGGCCAACCAAGTGCAAATCCATACCTATCATGCGTTTGGCGCGGACATTCTGGCGGAATATCGGAAATATGCGACGGAATTTACGCGAAAGCTAGATAGCCCGATTGACGAGATTGCCCAGTATAAAATTGTTAAGGAAATCCAAGACGGACTTTCGGGAAATGATATTTTGCGGGGAGATAGGATTTCTGACATTATCGAGACGATTGGCTCGGCGAAGTCGGCGAGATTGACTCCGGACGACCTTGAGCGAATTGCGCGAGATAATATGGCGGTATCGGAGCAAATGGGCGAGGAATTCGCGGCAATTTTGGACGCGGCGGCCGGGAAAGCTTTGCGATTTCCGGCGGCGGTAGAGCAGGTCTACCGACCGATTTGCGAAGTTTTAATGCAGTATGTTTCGGACGAACCGCTAGCGCCGGGGGTTTATAAAGAGGCGAACGCTTATCTTTATGAGCTAAATCAGATAATCAAAGAAGAGAGCGAAAAGGAAAAACCGTCGGCCAAGCCGCTTTCAAAGTGGCGCGACGCGCGGTTTGACAAGGACGCGGACGGAAATTATCGATTGAAAAACGTCGTAGCGAATAAGAAATTACTGTCGTTTGCGGCGATAATGCGAAAATATGACGAACGGCTAGTAGTCGAGGAGACGTTTGACTTTTCGGATATGATTGAGGAGGCGATTCGGATTTTGAAGGAGGACCGAGGGTTTAGATTGACGTTGTCGGAGCGATACCAATATATTTTATTGGATGAATTCCAGGATACGAATCCGAGCCAGGCGGAGCTGATTTATCTTTTGACGGACTATGAAAAGCCGATTGTCATGGCGGTCGGCGACGACGATCAGGCGATTTGCGAGTTCCAGGGAGCGAACGCGTCGAACTTTATCGAATATCAAAATCATTATGACGCGAAGATTATAACTTTAAAAAATAATTATCGTTCGGCAGCGGAGATTTTGGAGCTGTCGCGAAAGGTTGCGGACCAAATTGATAGCAGCTTCGCGCGGAAGCGGGGGCTCGATAAGAACTTGAAGGCTTGTCGGAAATTTGATCGCTGTGAAATCGCTCGTCACGAATTTTTATCTTCCGACGGAGAGTACTATTTTATCGCGGAGCAGATTGCGGAGTTGGTACGATCGGGAGTACCGCAAAAAGAGATTGCGGTAATTGCGCCGAAACATAAGTACATTGTCCCGTTGCTTCCCTATTTGAAGGCGCACGAAGGGATTTACGTGGCCTACGAAAAGAGGGATAATATTTTGGCGGACCGACAGATAACGGAGCTAGTAACGATGGCGAAATTTATCCAGGGGGTAGCAGACGGCGAGTCGGTTTCGCATCTAGTCTTGCCGATTTTATCGTTTCCCTGTTTTGAGATTTCGCCGCTCGCGGCAATTAAAGCTTCGCGACGAGATGTAAAGAAGAGCGGGCTAGATTATTTTAGCGAAGCGGAAGATGAGAAAATTCGAGCGCTCGGGGAGTTTTTGGCGACGCTAATCTTAAAATCAAGCGAGGCGCCGCTCGAGCTGATGATTGATTATATGATCGGAACGGTCGAAGTTTCCGAGGGGGTAAAGTCGCCGTTTCTGGATTATTATAGCAAGGCGGACGAGTACGCCGAGTTCGCGCTATACGAAAAATTGAACGTACTTCGAGCGGCGCTCGATAGCCACTTAAAGGGGGTCGAACGACCGAGTCTCAAGGACTTTTTACAACTAGTCTTGGACTACGAAAGCGCGGGGAAGGGGTTACTTAATACGAGCCCGTATAGCGAGGCGGAGGATGCAGTCCAGATTTTGACGGCGCATAAGGCGAAAGGCTTAGAATTCTCGCATGTTTTTCTAATCGCGATGGACAACCTCGCTTGGGGAAAGGGCAAAGGAAATAACAACCTTTTGGTCTTGCCGGCCAACTTGATTCAAATTCGACATACGGGGACGACCGACGACGAGAGGCTTAGGCTGCTCTTTGTCGCGATTACGCGAGCGAAGACGAATCTTTATTTGACGAGTTCCTTGACTGATTTTGCGGGCAAGATGCCAAAGCGGCTCGAATATTTGGACGAACACGAGGAGGGCGAGGTTTTGGTCTCGCCATACATCGGGAAAATTCGGACGCACTATGAAGATTTGGAAGCGGCAAAGCGAAAGACGGATCTCCGACTTTCCTGGGTCTCGGCCTATCGGGAACTAACTCCGGAGCTTCGGCCGATTCTCCTGAAGCGGCTGGAGAATTACCATCTGACGGCGTCGGATTTGACCTCGTTTATCGACATTTGTTATGCTGGGCCGACAGAGTTTTACAAGTCGCGGGTGTTACAGGCGCCACGTGAGCCGCTTGAGGGGGCATTGCTGTTTGGGACGGTCGTACATACCGTGTTTGAGCAAGTAACCAAGAGTAAAATCTCGGACGCGGAGGCGCTAGAGATGTTCCGCTCGGAAGTCTTAAAACAGCCAGTTTCGGCGGCGGACCAGAAATATATGCTTGAACGCGGAGCGTCGGCGGTAGAAAAAAGCCTGCAGGAGTTTGGGTCGATTTTGCGAGCGGACGGGGGATTTGCGGAAATTAGTTTCTTTTCGGAACATCTAGCGATGGACGGAGTACCTTTGACGGGGGTAATCGACCATATTAATGTCGACCAGAAAAATAAGACGATTGAACTGTATGATTTTAAGACCTCGAAGTATTATAAGGAAAGTTGGGACTCGATTGACGCGCTATACAAATATAAGTTGCAGCTAGGGATTTACAAAATGCTACTAAATCTTTCGCCGACTTACGCGGGATACAAAGTTTTGCGGGGACATATTCTGTTCGTTTCGCCAGACGGCTACGCCGAGGTCCACGATAAGGTCTACGAGTTTAATGAGAAAGACGAGCAAGAGCTTTTAGCCCTAGCTCGCTCGGTCTACCATGAGATTCGGACGCTCGATTTCGTATCGGATTCGGAGTTATTCGTCGAGCCGGACCAGAGTAAGGGGCTGGCGGACATTAAGAAGTTTGTAAGGGTTCTTATTGACAAAAATAGTAAAAAATAGTATAATGGTTGTAACATTCCATAACAAAGGAGGTGATGATGGGTGGCTTATGGCGATGTGGTAAGAGCGGATGTTTCCCGCAGTGGCAAGGAAGTCCGCATTGAGCGGCACGGCACGCAGTATGCAGTATATTATAACGGTCAGCAGGTGTATGGTCTGACAAATAGTTATGATGCAGCGCTCAGCGCGTTTACCCGCTATATGGCGGTATAGAGGAGGTGGTTCTTTTATGGCGGAGTTCTAGGAGCTTCGCTTTTTATTTTCGATTTAGAACGACGAGATTTTCGAGATGAGGAGTTCGGGGGAAGAAGTTGAAAGGTTGGATAGTTCTGAATTGATATTTCTCGAGGAGGAATTTGAGGTCGCGGGCTTGAGTCGCGGGGTTACAGGAGAGGTAGACGATAGTCTCGGGCATAACTTCGAGGAGTTTTTCGATTAGTTTGTCGTCGAGGCCGGCGCGGGGAGGATCAACGATGACGGTCTGGTCGGCTTTGATGAAATCCGTTACTTCTTCGGCTTTGGCGAGAATTGGCCTGATGCAATTCGAGTTGGCGAGCGAAGTAAACGCTTTTTCTGTCGCCCCAGTCTCACTCGAAAATGTCATACACTGGACCGCCGGCGGAACCGCCCTTCGGGCGAACCCGTCGGGGTCGTCAGGAATATACATTTTCTCGTTCGCAGGTAAAACGTCGTCAGAAAAAGGTTTACCTTCGCTCGCCTTGACTTGCGTACAGTTCCTTTCTAGCTCTGCATAAGCGGGCTTATCAACCTCGACCAAAGTGAGGTGTTTGTCGCTCGCGACGGAGAGGCCGATAGTGCCGACTCCGGCGTAGAGGTCGAGGACGTTTTCGGTTTTGATGTGCTTTTTAATTTCTTGGAGAGCCATCTCGTAGACCGGGAGATTGATTTGGAAAAAGCCGTTTGGGGAGTAAGAATAGGTTTTTCCGAGGACGATATCGGTTAAGTTATTGAAAACGGGATGAGGCTTGCG
>JAFUBU010000022.1 GCA_017460045.1 Candidatus Saccharimonadota bacterium | reverse complement strand
CGCCTGCTGGCGCGCCTTTACGACATCATTTAGCCTGTTCTCACTCCTCACACAGTTGCGGTTCGTCGTTCGAACAGGTAAAAGATGTCGGAAAGGCGGGGCGCGGCTCGCATTGTCTGAGAAAGCCTATTGCCTTTTTATATCGATCTTGGCTAGTAGACTTTGACTAGGATTTCGCTGGCTTTCTTAGCAGAAAGCCGCCGGTGATCTTCTAGTTCGCGTTTAATAAACGCGAACTAGAATCTCTCCGCCCAAGCGGGCCTTTTTGGCCTCTTGGCCGGTCATGATGCCCTTCGAGGTCGAGAGGAGGACGAGACCGCGGCCGGATTTAACGACCGGGATATCCTCGACGCCGACGTAGACGCGGCGACCGGGCTTAGAAACTTTCTCAATCGAGGTAATGGTCGGGTTTTTGCCCGGCTCATTGATGACGACGTGTAAGAGGTCGCGCGGAGCGGACTTCTCGAGGTCGTACCCGGCGAGATAGCCAGATTTCTTGAGCCCGTCGACGACCGCGACTTTGAGCCGCGAGGTCGGGACGCGAATTTCGGTCTTGCCTACCATCATCGCATTACGAATGCGGGTTAAGAGGTCGGCGATTTGATCTGTAGATTGTAATGACATATTCTCTCCTTTCTCCTTACCAGCTACTCTTAGTTACACCAGGGATTTCGCCCTTGCTTGCTTTTTCACGAAAATTGATACGGGAAAGCCCGAAGCGACGCATATAGCCGCGCGGACGGCCGTCGAGCAAATCGCGATTCTTGAGCCGAGTCGGGCTAGAGTTTCGCGGTAGCTTCTGGAGACCTTCGAGGTCGCCGGCCGCCTTCAAAGCGGCGCGCTTGTCTTTATATTTGTCGTACATTTTTTGCCGCTTTTCGTCGCGGAGGACTGCAGATTTCTTGGCCATTAGTTCTCCTTTCCTTTCTCAAACGGCATACCAAAGGCTTCTAGCAATTTCATGCTCCCTTCTTTTGATCCATTTTTAATAATAAACGTAACTTCGAGACCATGGAGTACTCCGGCATCCTCGAAGGTAATCTCCGGGAAGACGGTCTGCTCGCGAAGGCCGAGGCTATAATTCCCCTGCTTGTCGAACGAATTTCTCGAAACGCCATGGAAATCGCGGACGTGGGGGAGCGCGACGTTAATCAAGCGGTCGACAAACTCGTACATCTTGTCGTTTCGGAGGGTAACGAGGTAGCCAATCGGCGCGCCCATACCTTTCCGAATCTTAAAGGTCGCGATCGACTTTTTCGCGAGGCGAGAAGTCGTAGCTTGACCAGTAATCTTTTGGAGGGTCAACTCGACGGTCTCGGTAAAGCGCTTGTCGTCGCGCTTTTTGCCGACGCCGCAAGAGATGATGACTTTTTCGAGCTGGGGAACTTGGTTGATGTTCTCGAGCTTCAAATCTTTCTTGAGGGCGGCCTTGATGGTCTGGTTGTATTCCTCTTTTAATCTTGGGATATATTTAGTTTCTGCCATTATTTCTTCTCCTCTTTCTTAAGATTCGAGAGGTCGATACCGACGTGGACGGTCTTTTTACCGCCTTGAGGATTCATCGGGGTCTTGCCAAGGTGGCGTTCAATGACGTTGATACCTTCGAGCATCGCCTTGCCGTTTTTCCGATCCATCTTGACGATCTTGGCGGTCTTACCCTTGTGGTCGCCAGAGAGGACTTTGACGATATCGCCAGTTTTCAAATTCTGTGCCATATTAGAGTACCTCCGGTGCTAAGCTGATAATTTTCGAAAAGCCGAGGTCGCGAAGCTCGCGGGGGACTGGCCCGAAGACGCGGGTACCTTTCGGGGTCTTGTCGTCGTTGACGAGAACGGCGGCATTGTCGTCAAAGCGAATAGTCGAGCCGTCGGGGCGACGAATCTGGGCGCGAGTCCGGACGATAACAGCGCGGACGACGGCTTTTTTCTTGACGCCGCCAGTCGGAGAGGCGTCTTTGACGCTAGCGGTCACAATATCGCCAACCCGAGCGTAACGGGCGCGAGTACCGCCGAGGACGCGGATAACGCCGAGCTCCTTGGCGCCGCTATTGTCGGCAACTTTTAATCTAGTTTCCTGCTGGATCATACCTCAACCTCCTTCCCGTTTTCTTTCTCCGGTAATTCGACATCGGCGTTTAATTCGACGCGACCTTTACTCTTTTCGAGGACCTTGACGAGATTGTAGGTTACGGTCTTCGAGAACGGGCGGCAAGCCTCGATTTCGACGCGGTCGCCGAGTTTTGCTTCGTTCTTTTCGTCGTGGGCAGTATATTTCCGAGTCTTGGTGTACTGCTTGCGATAGAGGGGGTGAGTCTCACGACTCGCGACGGTAACCGTAATCGTCTTGTCGCGCTTGTCCGAGGAAACGACCCCAATAATCTTCTGAGCCATTAGAACTCCTCCTTCTTAATTATCTTACAGCGGACGGGAAGCTTGTGGGAGGCAAGGCGAAGAGCCTCTTTGGCTTGCTCTTCGGTCACGTCGGCCAGCTCGAACATAACGGTCCCAGCTTTGACCTTGGCGACGAAGAACTGCGGCTCGCCTTTACCACCGCCCATCTTCACGTCGAGCGGTTTCTTAGTAACAGGGGTATGGGGGAAAATCCGAATCCAGATTTTTCCACCACGCTTAATATAACGGGTAATCGCCTGACGGGCGGCCTCGATTTGGCGGGAGGTAATGCGCTCGTTGTCGAGCGACATTAAGCCCCAATCGCCGAAAGCAACGTAATTGCAACGGGTCGCGACGCCATCGTTTTTGCCGATACGGACCTTCCTGTGGGCGGTCTTCTTTGGTAACATGATAGCCATAATTATTTCTCCCCCTTATAAATCCAGACCTTTACTCCGACGATACCAGCGGTAGTCGGGGCATGGTGGCAATAGAAATCGATATCGGCGCGGAGCGTATGGAGAGGGACGGAACCCTCGATAAACTTCTCGCGGCGGGACATCTCGGCGCCGTTTAAGCGGCCGGAGACCTCAATGCGGACGCCTTTGGCGCCGGCGGTCATGGTCGACTGGCAGGCCATTTTGACGGCTCGACGGAAGTTCATTCTCTTCCCAAGTTGGAAGCCAATATTTTCGGCGACTAATTTGGCGGAAAGCTCCGGTTTTTTAACTTCTTCGACATTGAGCCGGACCGGGAGAGAGGTAAACTTCTCGAGGTCTTTCTTGAGCTCGTTGATGCCGACGCCTTGTTTACCGATCACCGCGCCGGCCTTGGCGGTCGCGATAGTAACGGTAATAAGGTTGGACGAGCGCTCGATATTGATTCTAGCGATAGTCGGGCGGCTCTTGAAACGCTCCTCAATCGTCTCGCGAATTTTGGCGTCTTCGACTAGGCAAGTCTTGAAATCGGCTTTCTTGACGAACCATTTCGAAGTCCAATCTTTGTTGACTTGGAGACGATAGGAGACGGGGTTAACTTTCTGTCCCATTACTTTTTCTCCTTTTCGGTTTTCTTGACTTTTTCCTCGCCAGCAACTTCGACAAAGATGTTGGAAGAAACCTTTTCAAACGGTAAAGCGCGACCGCGGGAAGCCGGAACGTAGCGACGCATCCGCGTACCAGTGGTAACAGAGATACGGGCGATACGAATCGTCTTCGGGTCAATCGAGACGCCGGAATTTAGTAAATTCGCGTTGGCGGACTCGATCGCCTTTTTAACGGGGCGAGCGGCGCGGCGCGGGGTATTTTCTAGGATAACCAGCGCATCGGCGACGTAGCGGTCGCGGGCAAGGCTCGCAACGACGCTAGTTTTGCGGGGCTGGCTATCGACGCCTTTAATGTAGGCGTGGGCGAAATGAGTCTCAGACATTAGGCGGCTCCTTTCGCGGCAGCGGCTTCAGCGGCTTTCTTGCCGCCGTGGCGCTTGAATTTACGGGTCGGGGCAAACTCTCCGAGCTTGTGGCCGACCATGTTTTCGCTAATAAAGACCGGGACGTGGACTTTGCCGTTGTGGACGGCGATAGTGCGACCGACCATCTCCGGGGAGATTGTCGAGTAGCGAGCCCAAGTCTTGACGACGGTACGATCCTCGGAAGAGAGAGCTTTAATCTTCTTCTCGAGCTTGTAGTCGACAAACGGTCCTTTCTTTAGACTGCGTGACATAGACTATCTCCTCTTTCCTTCGTGGCGACTGCGCACGATGTATTTATTAGTTTGCTTATTATGACGGGTACGGTAACCGAGCGTCAATTGACCCCAAGGGGTACGCGGAGCTTTACCAGAACCATGGCGACCGCCGTCACCACCACCATGAGGGTGGTCGGTAGCGTTCATAACGACGCCGCGGACGGTCGGACGGATACCTTTTCTACGGGTTCGACCGGCGGAACCGACCTTGATGTTTTGGTGTTGCTCGTTGCCGACGGTACCGATATTAGCCTGGCAAGAGAGTAGGACGCGACGCATCTCGCCAGAAGGGAGTTTAAGCGTAGCGTAGCCGTTTTCTTTAGCCATGAGCTGGGCGGAAGTACCGGCGGAGCGAACCATTTGGGCGCCGCGACCGGGGGTAAGCTCGATGGCGTAGACGAAAGTACCAACCGGGATATTCTCGAGAGCGAGACGATTAGAGGTCTCGACCGGAGCTTCGTCGCCAGTAGCAAACTTTAAGCCCTTTTGCATATTTTGGTCGGCGATTACATAGTAGTAGACGCCGTTTTGGTCTTTAACTCGGGCGATACGCGCCGAGCGATTCGGATCGTACTCGATTTCCATAACCTCGAGGGTCAAGCCCTTTGGTAGATTATGGGTCAAGAGACGGTAGTGGCGTTTGACGCCGCCGCCGCGATGACGTACGGTAATGCGGCCCTGGTTGTTTTTGCCGGCCTGTTGCTTCTTTTTGGCGAGCAGAGATTTCATCGGCTTTCTAGTTGTAATCTGATCGAAATCTTGAGTCGTCTTTTGGCGCTGGGCGGGGGTAACAGGGCGATAAGCTTTAATTCCCATTACTTATCTCCTTTCTTTTCGGCCTTCTCGGCTTTTTTAGCCTCTTTAGCCTCGGCCTTTTTGGCCTTCTTATCTGCTTTGGTCTCCTCTTCCTTTGCTTCCTCTTCCTGGAATACCGGAATCTTGTCGCCTTCCTTGACGGTCACATAAGCGAACTTATGGTCGCGGCGGAAAGTCGTACCGGGGTATTGGTGTTTACCCTTGGAGTAACGAGTCTTTTTACCTTTTCTAGTCAAGACGCGAACGTCGGTTACGGTAACCTTAAATTCGGCTTCAACGGCCGCTTTGACCTGTTGCTTCGAAGCGAAGAGAGGAACGGAAAAGACGTAAGTGCGCTTCGATTGTTCAGCGTAGGTTTTTTCGGTCGCGCGAGGGGTAATTTCGAAGAGAGTAACCTTCTCGAGGGTCTTCTCTTCAACCTTTTTAACGGTAGTCTTGGTATCTTTTGCGGTAGCCATTATTTAGCCTCCTTCTTTAGTAGCCATTCGCTCGCAGCCTTTAAGCCAGCTTCGCCGAAGACGATAGCGTCGGCGTTCATAATGTCGAAAACATTAAGGTAGGTCGCGCGGACGAGTTTGACGTTTGAAAGGTTGTTGGTCGAGCGGAGAAGCTCCGGAGTCTTTTCGGCGCAGACGGCAAGGACGTTTTTGCCCTCGAGTTTCAAATCTTTTAAGATTTTAACGGCGTCTTTGGTCTTGCCGGTCAGCTTCTCTTTGCCGTCTAGGACGACGATCGCCTTGTCGGCGTTTTTAAGGCTCAGGGCCTGGCGGACGGCGAGCTTTTTAGACTCGCGGGAGAGCTTCTTCTTGAAGTTTTCTTCGCCAGTACGGCCGCCGGCGATACCGCCATGGCGCCAAATTGGGTTTCGAGTCGAGCCGAAACGGGCGCGACCAGTCCCCTTTTGCTTCCAAGGCTTTTTACCGCCGCCGCTAACTTCGCCGCGCTTCAGAGTCTTAGCATGGGAACTCCGAGAGTTCGCGAGGTAAGCGTCGTAGGCGAGCTTGACGAGTTCGTGGTTCCCCACTTCGAGGGCGAAGATTTCTTTGTCTAATGTAGCCATATTACTCCTTTCCCTCCACAGTTACAATCCCCTTGGCCGGGCCCGGGACGGCGCCCTTGACTCCGAGGATGTTGTTTTCTTTGTCGATATAGGCGACAACGAGGTTTTTAACTGTAACCTGGTCGTGGCCCATGCGGCCTGGCATCTTTTTACCCTTCCAAACTTTTTGGGGGTACATCGAACCAATTGAACCAACCCGACGGATATTGCCCTTGAAACCGTGGGTGTTGCGAGATTCGTTGAAATTGTGGCGCTTGACGGTACCGGCGAAACCCTTACCCTTGGAGGTTCCGATAACGGTAACTTTATCGCCGAGGTTGAATTGCTCGACGGTCAAGACGTCGCCCAGATTTAGCTCTGGCTCGCCCGCAGTCCGAAACTCTCGAAGGATTTTCGGGGCGAGATTTGCTCCGGCCTTTTTGATGTGGCCAGAAACCGACTTGCTCAGATTCTTACCGGAACCGTAACCGAGCTGAACTGCGTTATAGCCGTCTTTTTGGACGGTTTTAATCTGAGTCACAGTCGTCGGGCCAGCTTGGAGGATTGTTACAGGGGTAACAACACCGTCTTCGCCGATGATTCCGGTCATACCAATTTTGGTGCCGATGATGACTTGCATCTTGTTCCTTTCCCTTATATTATTACACTCTAATCTATTTTGTAGACATTACTTAAACTAGACTTATGGGCAGTTTCCCTCGCGGGACTTACACCTTGCGTCTAGCTAGTATATCCCAAAATAGAATATACAGGTTTATTTTAGCACAGATTTTAGTACTGCGCAAGGGGTATTTTCGACTTTTTTGAATTTCGTGAAAAAGGCCGCTTTGCGGCGGCCTAATTCTTATAACAGTTTTGCTAGCCTATTTCGACTCTGTTCGGCTATTCTGATTCGAGTCTGGTCGTCCCAGGCGAGGAACTCATTGATGTTTACATCATAGACATCATAGAATTTGCCTTCGTCGGTCGCTTTCCGGATAACTTCGGAGAGGCTTTTACGACTAACTTCGCGAAGTTTGATCGGACCATCTCCGAAATCAGTGTAGAGTTTGGCGATATATTTTTTGACGCTGCGGATGTAAGAGGCCTTGACCTTCATATCTTCAAACTCTTTTGCGAGCAGCTTGTCGACTCGCTCTTCGGCATACGTTCTAATCGGTTCGAGGTAACGGTGGGCATCACCCCAGCCGATTAACCAGAACGGCAGCAGTTTAAAATGCTTATGTCGCTGGTCGTCCCTCGCGAAGCGCCGAAGGTTGTCCTTCACGTAGCGGTCATGCAGGATGCGCATGGCATCAACTACGCTGTCATAGACTTCGTCGTCGGTCGTGCCGGAAATTTCAAAGGGGAGTTTAGCGTCACTCGGCTTTAGATTGCTCTTCGTCTTTGCGACCATTCTTCTCATCCCCTTCCTCTACCTTTTCGGGGTTTTTGCCCCAGTTGGTCCTCATATTTTCGTGCAAAACTTTTTCAAAAATTGTTCCTTCATATGGGTTTGCCATATTTTTCCTCCTTGTATGAAACTAGAGGGTACCCCCTCGAACAATACTACTATTTCCTCCCTAGCAGGAAATCCGTTGTAGATTATACCACTCCATATGTAAAAGGTCAATAGAAACGCTTGACGTGGTTTAATTCTTGTGATATAATTTTCTAGGTTTGAATGAGCCATGAAGGGTGAGCTCATCAAATAGTATCTTAATAGGGAGGATAAATAATATGGAGATGATGTTAGAGTGGTTCCCAATCACGATTTATGATTGGGAAGAGATGTTATTAGGCATGAACGTGGACTTTTACCGAAGGTCGCTTCCGGGCTTTTTAGAAGAGCATTTCGGACTCGACCTCGAGATGTCAAAACTGATCCACGGAACGTTTCTTTCGGCATTATATGAGGGTAAGAACATCCAGATGGACCTCGAATACCCCATAATGATAGCAGGAAGAAAGTTGCTGAAGAAGAGCAACAACCAGCTATCAATGTCGAAGACTCAATTCGTGACATCACCAGTAGAAAAACTCGTATTTTCTAAAAACGGGCCGGTCATTCTGACTTCGTCCGGCTCAAATTATCTCCTACTTGGGGTAAACATAGCATATGCTATGTATCCGTATCTCAAAGGTCAGCCCGAGAGACCGGATTTAATAAATCAGATTTTTACTTTAATTTGATTCTATACAATACCCCCTTCAACCGGGCGCTGCTCCCCCTAAGCGGCGCCCATTTTTCTTGCTTTTTGTTCTAGGGATATGGTAGAATAACTACAGAGTAATATCAACTTGGTTATTTAAAAAGAAGGAGGTGGAGTGATTGAAGACATTAAATTTAGTACTCGAGAAACTCGCAGGAGGGCTCTCGGCAGAAGTAGCACTCGATAATATGCCGACCGATTTGGCGACTTTAATGCCAATGGATTTAATCCGGGCAGGGGCGGAGCCGGCACGAGTGATGCGGCTGATGTCTAATACGAGTATCCTCTCGAATCCTGAGGAGCTACTCGAATATGGGATTTCGGCGCTCGAGATAGCAGGACGAGTCAAACGTATCGGCCGGACGGAGGATTTAAAGCTGCTGGACCAGGCCGGAGTACCAAAGTCGCAGTTGATCGAGAAGCTAGATGACGAAATGATACTGACGAATCTTTCCTGGTTTTATAAAAACGGGTACACAGATTATCTCGATTTGGACAGGTTAGTCGAGAGATGCAGTATCGCTGACGTTTGGCAGCACCGTCATAGCTTGTTATTGGCAGGAGCGGACGTCGAGAAGGTCATGGAGAGGTTTGGCAGTATCCGGGTAGCAAGTAATCTCGACCTGTTCTTTAATGCTGGAGCGACGGCGCCAATGGTCTATAAGGCCCTTGCGCCATACGAGCGACTAAAGTACTACTGGTCTCTGACTCTGCTCGGGCTAGAGATAGACCCGAACCAAGAGCTCGGGAGAGTTTCTGGTGAAATCGGGAATATCGACGAAGTAAATCTCGAGACATTACTGAGCTATGGAGTAGACCCGCTGAAACTAGCGAAACACCTTTCGGAAAACGCTGTGATTATGCGACTACCGATATTTGCTAGATATTGGCGAGGGCATTCAGCTTCTCTGCAGAGAGTATTCCGATCGGAAGCAATCATCCAGAATTTAGAGAAGATTAAGGCTGCTGGATTTTCCATCACGAGAGCAGAGCTCGAGCAGGCGATTAGCCGTGTCGAGTCTTTCGAAGTGGCGGTAAACTTTTCGTCGCTAATGGACGCAGGAGAGAGCTTTTCGTTCCTGATGGCGCATATTACTCAGCATGTTCTGGATACGCAACTGACTGATGTCGCTGGCTACGAGTTTCTATCTGCAGAAGAAAAAGCGGAAATCCTCGAGCGGGTTTCGGCTCGAGTGATAGTGCGAAACCTGAGGTTTTTAGAGGAGCATAACTTCAAAATCGACATCCAGAAGGTCTGCTCTGGGCTCAATTTCTCGGAACGTGAAGCACATCTCGAAGAGCTGTATGCTCGGAAGGCAGATTTAAACCTCAAAGAAATGGTAAAATCGTTCTCGACCTGGCAGATTAACAGGTATTTTACCCTGCTGGTAGAGGCGGGAGTCGAACCGGACTATTTAGTCGACCAGGCTTCGTCGTTAATCGTGCGCGAGTCGCTGGAGAAGTTACTGGAAGCGGGTGCAAACCCGAATTTAATCGCTCTAAAGATACTTGATGCCATGGGGGAGGACGAAAAGAAGATATTACTAGCACATGGAGCCACATTGTGGCTGACATAAAAATATCGCCCCGCAACTGCGGGGCGAATTTTTGAAGAAAATAGGTCTTAATTCGCCGAAACGAACGGCAGGCTATCAAACAAAAACTGTTTAATCATCCTGGCGCTAGTCGGCTGTTTTCTCCTGGTCAGCTCTTTGATGGCTTTATCGATATCCGATTTGTGGACATCAATATAGCAATCCGGAGCGCTCATTTTTGAGTAATGTCCCGGGGTGATTTCCTTGCAAGTGTGCTTGCCCAGGAATTTCCGAATAGCCTCGAGCTTCTGAGTGGTGTCACTATCGGCTACCAAATTACGAAAATTCGGCAGCTGGGCCAAGGCTTCTTGCGGACTATTCCAATGTAGACTAAAAGTCCGACAAATAGCACCGACATCAGCCTTTTCATCTCCTAACGAATCGTAGATTACGTCAATCAAGTGTCGAACCAACGCTTCGTCTTCGCTCGCCCTGGCGACCATGAGCAGACTAGTACTGCTGAACTTCTCCCAGAATGCACGGAGCTCCTCCGTGTTACTGACCTGATGCGCAGCCTCACAAATAATTTTCTTGGGACCGCGGGCATTGTTAACCTGTTTCTTCATAAAATTTATACCCCCTTTATAGAGAAATTTTCGCTGAGGTAAATAAAAAACTACCTCAGATTATTTAATTATATCATCTCTCTACTAAAATATCAAGAAAAACGGGGCTGTAGACCCCGTTTCTCTAGTTTTTGTTTTAAGCGGCTAGCTCTTCTTCAGATGGCTCGCTTTTTAGCATATCTTCGGATTCGAGCTCGGTTTCCTCTTCAACTGGGTCAACGAGGGCGATTTTACTAGTACCGACCGGAATCTTGCGGCCGATAATGACGTTCTCCTTTAGACCGTGGAGATGGTCGATACGACCGGAGATAGCGGAGTTAATAAGGACACGAGTCGTATCCTGGAAGGAAGCGGCAGAGAGGAAGGAGTCGGACCAAATCGAGACCTTGGTAATACCGAGGAGAAGATTGGTGTACTTAATCGGCTCTTTACCTTCTTCTTCAAGCTCACGATTCTCGCGGGCAGCGGCAGCTTCGGAGATGATGTCGCCAGCGACAAACGGCGAGTCACCCGGGTCGTCGATCATGACGCGCGAGAACATCTGGCGAACGATAATCTCAAGGTGTTTAGCGGAGATTTCGTGGCCCTGGGCTGCGTAGACGGAAAGGACGTCGTTCATAATGTAGCGGGCGGTAGCCTCGCGACCCTTGTTCTTCAAGAGGTCTTGGAGATTCAAGGAACCAGTAGTCAGACGGTCACCCCGCTCGAGTACGTCGCCATTTTTGACGAGGAGCTCAGCTTCGCCAGGGATTTCAATCCGGACTGGGCCAGTCGAGATAGCGACGAGAATAATCGCATCTTCGACGAGCTGGACATTGCCGTCTTTAGTCGCAACGAGCGGCTCCAGACCTTTCTTGGTCGCCAGGACGTCGCCAGCGTGGACGT
>JAFUBU010000021.1 GCA_017460045.1 Candidatus Saccharimonadota bacterium | reverse complement strand
TCGAGGTCGGTTTCGATTTCGGCGGTAAAGCCGTAGTCGACGACTTGGTTGAAATGGTCGGTCAAGAAATCGGCGACGAGCTCGCCGACAGGGGTCGGGAGGAGTTTGCCCTTGGTGGCACCGGTTTTTTCGGTGACCCTCTTAATTTGTAATTTCGACATCGGGTCCTGACTCGAATCATCCCCCAAAAATCTATCCTCACTTCGTTGCGGAATATTTTTGGGGGTCCCCCTATTCGAGCCACCCTTGTCGAAATTACAATCTAACACAATCTCCGTAATTTCCCGGGGCTCACCCTCGGACTCGCCCTTTTTAACGTAGCCGCGAGCCTGGATGGCGGACATGATTGAGGCGTAGGTGCTAGGTCGTCCGATACCGAGCTCTTCGAGCTTCTTGACGAGGGAGCCTTCGGTGTACCGAGCGGGAGGTTTGGCAAATACTTCCCTTGCTGTAATTTTTACAGCATCTACCGTATCGCCTTGTTGTAGTTTCGGTAGTTCAATGTCTTTGGCATTGCCGTAGACTTTCAGAAAGCCGTCGAAGATGACAATCTCGCCTTTGGCGACAAAATCGAGTTTGTTATCGGGGGTGAGGTGGATGGTAGTTTTGGCGACTTTGTCTGGGTTCATTTGGGTCGCGAGGGTGTGCGAACGGAGGAGATGATAGAGTTTTTTCTCGAAATTATTACTGCCAGCGGTGACCTTTTCGATATGGGTCGGGCGGATGGCCTCGTGGGCCTCTTGGGCGCCGGCAGACTTGGTCTTGAAGTTTTTGACTTTAAGATAATCTTTACCGTATTCTTTCTCGATATAGCTCGCGATACTAGCGAGAGCTTGCTTACTGAGGTTTAAGGAGTCGGTACGGTGGTAGGTAATGTGGCCAGCCTGGTAAAGACCCTGGGCGGCGCGCATAGTCGTACTAGAGGAAAAACCGAGACGAGCATTTGCTTCAATCTGGAGAGCGGCAGTAGCAAAGGGGACGGGGCCGTTTTTCGTGCCTTCGGTCTGCTCGACGCTCTTTATCGTCCAATTTTGCCCGTCTAGGCCCTCCAGGAGCGTTTTGGCGGCCTCTTCGGAAGTGACCGGGTGTTTTTCTAGGACAGCCTGGAACGGTGCGGATTTAGGGGTTTTAAAGTCGCCGGTGACTTTATAGGTAGAATTTCCTTCGAATTTCTCGATTTCGCGCTCTTTTTCGACGACGAGGCGGAGAGCCGGGCTCTGGACGCGGCCGGCGGAGATAGCACCGGGGACTTTTTTGCGGACGACCCCAGAGAGGTCGTAGCCGACGAGCATATCGAGAGTCTGGCGGGCCTGTTGGCTCTGGACCATATTCATATCGACGGTGCGGGGGTGTTTGATGGCCTCTTTTAGAGCCGGCTCGGTGATTTCGTGGAAAGTGATGCGGTGGGTAGTTTTGGGGAGATTTAGGACTTCAAGCAGATGCCAAGAAATCGATTCGCCTTCGCGGTCTTCATCAGTTGCGAGCCAGATAGTTTCGGCTTTTTTCGCCTCTTTCTTTAGTTCGCTGACGATTCCCTTGTGGCCCTCGTCGATTTCGTAAGTGACCTCGAAATCGTTTTCGGGGTCGACCTTGGTGTCTTTTCGGATGTGGCCAACGCTCGAGAGGACATGAAAATCTTTGCCGAGATATTTCTCGATAGTTTTGGCCTTGGCCGGCGACTCGACGATCACGAGATTTTTAGACATATTTATTATAATAGCATAGATTATTTTTTCCGCAAGGGGCAATCTAGCTTGGTACAAAAAGTTGTATCATTTAGTTTTAAAGAGTGGACTATGGTTGAAGATTTGAAAAGTTGCGGTGAGAATAGGTAATGTTAGTTACAACGACGAGATTGTCATCCTCGTGGATTTTATAAATAATCGTATAGTTTTTGTAATGGATCTTGCGGTAGCCTTTCCCTCGCCATGGTCCTATTTCAAGAGAATCATAGCCGGCCGGAAAGATACTGAGAGATTTAATTTTGGAAATAATACCGTCATAAGTGTTGTAGGCAGCGATTGGGTTGGAAAGCTCAAAATAGATATAGCCGAAAGCGTTTTCGATATCTCTCTCTGCGCGGTCAAGAATCACTACCCTATACCGCTTGGGCACGAGGGTATTTCCTTTCCATATAAGAAGTGAAATCAGATAGAGAAGACCAATTTTTTTCTCGTATGGCTTTTTCGGATTCTTCAAAAAGAATACTTTGCTCTAGAGGGGAAAGGTCTTCAATTGGTTTAAGTTGGTCTACTCTAGTTTGATTCGTAATAATCATTTATTATATGATAGCATAGATTATTTTTTCCGCAAGGGGTATAGCAAGAAAAACCCCGCTCGGTTGAGCGGGGGTGTTGGCGCAGTTTAGTTTAGGTAGGAAAGCTCTTCGCCACCGAGGATACGAGCGTAGTTCTCGCGATTGATGAGGAATTGATGTGTTGGGTGGTAAGTATCGGTAAAGAGATTAGGGAGAGAGACGTCTTTTTTCTCGTTATACTTGATTTCTATAGCGGTAAGCTCGCCGTTTCGTTCAATGATGTAGTCAATTTCCTTTTGATCTTTGGTGCGCCAAAAGTAGATGTTGTCGTCTGAATATAATTTAACCATTTCAGAGATGATATAGTTCTCAAAGAGAGCGCCGGTATCTTGCCTGTCCTCTAGCGGACGGTAATCATTGATGATGGCATTGCGGATGCCGTTATCATAGAAGAAAATTTTTTCAGAACTCTTGAGCTCGTTTCGTAGATTGCGGGCATAGGAAGGAAGCCGGAAGATGATAAACGACTGCTCAAGGAGAGAGATGTATTTGTCGGCGGTTTTGCTGTCAATGCCGACAAGTTGGCCAATTTCGTTCATACTGACTTGACTTCCGACTTGCAAGGCTAGGGCTTTGAGGATTTTGCGGAGCTTGTCAGTCTTGATGATGTCGCCGAGATTTAAAATATCCTTGTAGAGGTTATCAGAAGTTAACTCCGTAAGGAGTTTTTTCGCATCCTCTGGGGTAGACACGACAGCGGGGTATGAGCCATAGATGAGCCGGTTCTCGAGGTTTGCGACCTCAGTCGCATAGCCGTTTGATTTGATGAGCTCGCGAATATTAGGGGCGGAGAGGCGAAAAGTCCATTTGCGGCCGGTGAGCGGCTCGTTGATTTTATTGGCGAGATCAAAGGAGGAGCTACCGGTCGCAACGAATTGGATTTCCTCCCCAAGATTATCTTGGAGGATTTTAAGCTTAAGACCGATATTTTCAATCCTTTGAGCCTCGTCGATGATGACGACTTTATGACCGGAAACAAGGGGTTTTAAATCGGCGAGATCAGTTTTAGAGAAAAGATCTAAGGTATTTTGCTCGTCGCCGTTATACCAGGCGACACCATCTTGTTTGCCGAAGATTTCTCGGAGTAAAGTCGTTTTTCCGACTTGGCGAGCACCAAAAATAACGATGATTTTTTTGGGCTTTTTGAGGTAACTCTCTATTTCTTGTTGTAAATCTCGTGTAATCATAACCTTATTATACTACAAATTCCGAAAAAGTTAAGACTTTTTTGGAATCTAATCTTTTTCGAGGCCGAGGGCGATACGGAGGGATTTGAGCTTGGCGCGGCCGTAGTCGAGGGCGGATTTGTAGCCGGAGCCTTTGATAACCTCGTTGCCACGAGCGTAGTATTCGAGGGCCTGGCCTAGCTCCAAGAGATTTTCGCGATCGGTTTTGGTCATAAAGACAGTTTGATAATCGTCGCCGGTGTACTTAAAACTGTAGCCCGGGAAGAGGCGGACGAAGATGTGCCAGCCGCGAATTTTGTCAATGACCTCGGCGATTTGGTCAATATCGGACTGCTCGAGGGTATTAGTGTAGGTTTCGTGGTCGCTGCTTTCCTTATTGGTTGCGATATTGGCGCGACCGTAGACCTCAACGGAGAGGGTCTTGTCTTTGAGTTCGGAAATCCAAGTCGTACTCGGACTACCGTCGGTGTTGACTTTTAGATAGAAAGTGTGCGAAATTGCGGAGTTGACGAACGGCCAGATGAGGAAGAATAAGACAATAACGAGAAGGAGGATTTTGATTAGT
>JAFUBU010000020.1 GCA_017460045.1 Candidatus Saccharimonadota bacterium | reverse complement strand
TAATGTTTAGCAAATAAGCATTCTTCAGACAATGCGTTACTCGCCCCGCAAAAATTACAACATTCACATATTCGAACGACGAACCTCAAATTTGTGAGGAGAGAGAATAGGCTGAATGTTGTAATTTTTCGGCGGTAGCAGGCGGCGAGTAGCGTCTGAAGAATGCTTATTTGCTAAACATTACGAGCAGCGGACAGCGTCTGAGAAATACCTAATTGCTAAGTAACAAGTTGTTACATTCCAGGTATACGAAACGCTGTTGGGTCGTCAGCTATTGGCGCCGGCCCAACTTGCTCAGGAGCCACAGCAGGCGTTGGCGCAACCGGAGCCGTCGGCGCTACCGGCACGACCGGCGTAACCGGCGCAGGGGTCGGAACCGTCGGGGCTATCGGGGCTACGGCCGGCTCAGGAGCCGCCGGCATTTCCGGCATAGCCGGAGTCGTCCCTGGCGGCATTATCCCTCCGTCTACTGGCGGCGCCGGCGGCGGCGGCAAAATATCTTCCGTCATCCCCTCTTGCGCCGGGACCGCCCCTGGCACGACTGAACTACTGTCCGCGTTCGTTACCGTCATTCCCTCTTGTGCCGCTCCCGCTGGCGGAGTTTCCGTCGGCTCGAGCATCCCGTTTTGCATTACCGGCGGCTGTTCCGCTTCCGCCGTCGAAGCCTGCGAATAATCCATCTCCGGGATATGATTTACCTCCGGCCCAGCCGCTACCACCGGCGCCGCTTGGACTGCCGGATTTGGCATCCCACCGTCCCCATCGAGCGCCGCCGCCATCATCTCTCCGTAATCTTTAGTCTCCGTCTTCCCGATATTATCAGTATCAATACTCGATAGCCCGACGTCCGGCTTTAGTCCGCCCGTCGCCGCTTGCTCGCCGGTATATTTGTTAAGCTCGTCTAGCGCCTCGTTTTTCTTCGGCTCTTCGTGCATAATTTGCTCGAGTTCCGCTTGCGCCTCCGCACTCGGCTGTAATTTTACCGTCTTATGAGTCGTATCTTCCGGCTTTTCCTCCGCCGGCTTCCCCGACCCCGAAAGCTCAATCTTCGGCTCTTCCGCCGGAGCAATCTCAGTCTTCTCTGCTGAGTCATTTTCGGAGAGAGAGTTCGATGAAGAAGGAGCATCGGAGCGAGATGTACTATCAGTACTTCGAGTGAGAAGCGCATCTTCTGAAGAAGAAATCTCCTTCGAAAATGACTCAGCCGGCTCTTCCGTAGGAGTTTCCTCTAGTAGCTCTGCTGGCGTCTCTAACACCGGCTTCTGCGGCTCTTCCGAAGCAACTGGTTCTTCTGCCTTTTCTTCCTCAACCGGCTTCTCTTCCTCAACAACCGGCTCTTCCTTCTTTTCTTCCGCCGGCTTCTCTTCTTCAACAACCGGCTCTTCCTTCTTTTCTTCCGCCGGCTTCTCTTCCTCAACAACCGGCTCTTCCTTCTCTTCTTCCGCCGGCTTCTCCTCCTCAACAACTGAAGTCTCTTCTTCAACTGGCTTTTCTCCCTCTTGGACCACTTCATTTTCTGAAAATGTGTCAGAAAGCGGCACCTGTTCCTTCCCATTCTCCGCCCTCTCAAAATTTTCGACAATCAACCGTTGTTCCGCCCCCGCCCCCATCAACTTCGCCGCTACCCCCATCGTCTCCGGCGTCGTCTTTTCGTTCGCAAATCGCTCCGTCGAGGCAACAATCCCCGTAAGTAGCGCCGTCGCACTATTCTTCTCTAGCGCCTCCCCCGAAAGTTCCGTCGCCAGCTCCGCGATCATCTCCGAGACCGACGACGCCTCTGGATTACTCCACTCCGTCTCCCCAAACGAACCCGAACTCGAAGTTGTGATATTAACAACGCCAGCATCATGCATAATTCGCCCATATTCTACCAGCGCCCCGTCCAGATCGTTCTCCTCGGCCACGTCTAGCGCAATAATCAAGTCAACATTAAAATCTCCGTAAGAATATTCCAAATCATTTTCCGAAATCGCTTCGTGGTATGGCGTAATAAAGACTTTTACATAATCCCCGTCTACCTTATACCGTAGGTGGTCCGCCTTGTCCTTATCTAGTGCGATAATAAAATCTTGCAACGCATTTGTATCGGACGAAAAAGTCTTCTCCGGATTTAAAAATTGGAGCACGTCCGGCGTCTCCCCCGAATAAATCGCCGTCGCCTTCTTCCCTAGTTTATCAAGTACGAGCGTTAAACCCATCGCCGCCGATACCTCGTCGACGCTCGGATTTTTCGAGAGCGCGACTAGTACGTTCTTTGCCCCATTTACTTTTTCTACAATCTCTTTTATATCTGCCATTACGAACCTTTTTGCTTTAATATGACCTAATATCTAATACTATCTACCACATCCCGCTTCCGCTTTCAAGGTATTTTTACCCTTTACTTTTTCTAAAAAGTGGTATATAATAATCCGAAAGTAATATAAGTTAATTAGGAACTAAGATGCCAATTATCAAATCCGCCAAAAAGGCCGCGCGTCAGAGTGTCAAGCGCACCGCGCATAACCAACAAATCAAGAAGGATATCAAGGCCGCCCTTAAGGCTTTCAAGAAAAATCCTTCTGCCGAAAATATGAAAAAGATTCAGTCCGAATATGACAAGGCCGCTAAGAAGGGGTTAATGAAGAAAAATACCGCCTCTCGTCGCAAGGCCGCCCTCGCGAAATTTGCTAAAGCCGCCGGCGTTAAGCCGACCGCTTCCGCTAAAAAGCCGGCTACCCCGAAGACTACCAAGGCCGCTCCCAAGGCCCCGGCGAAAAAAGCCCCAGCGAAGACCGCTACAAAGAAAACTACTACAAAGAAAGCCGCAGGAGAAACGACTCGACCAAAGTCCACGGCGAAATCGAAGAAGTAGTCTTCATCAGCTTATCAAGTTCTGCAAGCTCCAAAAGAGCTTGCTTTTCTTTCGCCCCTCTCGTATATTGATATTTTGTACAAAGTTTCGACGTCAGTAGCCCGACGAACATATACGGATCATTTTTATCTTCAATCTTCCGAAGCTCCCCTACTGCTTTCTTCCCATCTCGAAACGCCAAATCTACGACCGCAAACGCCTGGTTAGCGTCGACCGGTTTCCCTAGTTCGCATTTCCGAACTTCTACGCCTTTCGCCTTCTTAAACTCTTGGAAACTCTTACGTCTCGACGTATAGGTCTCCCAAATTACAATCGTATGCGGCGTGTTCAAATATTTTATCAATTCTGCATAAAAATCCGTCGCCGCCCCCGCCTCTTCCTCTTCGCCCCTCCGCGGGGCCGGCGTTAAATCTCGAATTAAGATCTTCCGCTCCTCCGCAAACAGACTCATCCCTTGACAAATATTCACAACATCTGGCAACTTCAAATTCTCCCCCTCAAACACTTCATACCCCTCTCCCAATATTTTTTTGACTTCGCGACTTATTTTTTCTCTATCGTCGCCTGTAAAAATACAAAACACTATAGAATATCTCCATTATCCGTTTCAAAGTCAGGACAAGTGCCTGACTTTGAAACCTTGCTAGGTTCTTTTCGTTGGGACTTTTCTTCCGAAGAAAAGTCCCAAGGCTGGCAAACTGGGCAAATATGCGTCCCCCTCCCCGCGACCCGAATTTTCACGATCTCCGCCCCGCACCTCCGACATTCTTTCCCCTCCCTCCGAAAAACCTCCGCAAACAGCTCCAAATAATCCCCCTTCGTCCCATCCGCCTTAACGTACGTTGCCATCGTCGACCCGCCCGACTCGAGCGACCGCTCCATGACCTCTCTCGCTCCGCGGATTAAAGTCTCCGCCTCGGCGAGCGAGACCGTTCCCGCGGGTCTCGCCGGATGTATTTTCGCAAAATACAAGGCCTCGTCCGCATAAATATTCCCAAGACCGCAGATGACTTTTTGGTCTAAAATTACCGCCTTAATCGACGCTCCCTTGTGCCTCTGCAATCTCTCCCAAAGCTCCCTCCCCGTCATCTTCCACGGTTCCGGCGCCAAACTCGCAATAAATTTATCGGACAAAACCTCGTCCGTCGGGACCGGCTTAACGAACCCAAACTTCCTCTGGTCGTTAAAAAACAATTTCCCGTCTTCAAAATCTATTTCGACTCTAGTGTGTCTGTTCGGTAATTTACTCAAGAAACTATCATCTGGATGTCCCCCTGCGAAAGCAGGTCTATTTTCTGTTTCAAAGTCGCGACATGTGCGTGACTTTGAAACCTTACTAGGTTTCTTTCGTTGGGGCTTTCTTTCCGAAAGAAAGCCCCAAGCTATCAGTTGCCCCGTCATCCGAAGATGTAAAATTAACGACACCCCATTGTCTAAATCTATTACTAGCGCCTTCCCAAATCGCCGAAGCTCCGCGACCTTCGCCCCTAAAATTACCTCCTTCGGCCCGATAAAACTTTTCTCGCAAAAAACCTTTACCTCGCGAATTTTCTTCCCGCGAATACAATCGTTAAGCCCCCTTCGAATTGTCTCTACCTCTGGTAACTCCGGCATACTACCTCCATTATACCACATGTGTATTCTCCACACGTATCAGTATGTGCAAATTTTACACCTACTTGAACTGATGCAAAAAATGCATGAGTTCCAAAATGAGCCATATGAACCTGTAAACAGGATTTACAAGTTGAACTATTAAATAATTTTTAATAGTTCAACTTTTTTCCAAAATGGGAAAAGTTGAACTCGGAAAGTTTTCTTCCTAGTTCAATCTATGCTATACTAGAAGTAGAAAGGGAGAAAAATGACCGAAAATACCGGACTCGAAATCTACAAGGGACCTAAAGGCGATATCGTCTTTAATGTTGACCAAACCGGAGAAACCATCTGGGCAACTCAAGAACAAATTGCAAATCTTTTTGGAGTCCAAATACCTGCAGTTGCTAGACATTTAAATAATATATATAAATCCGGCGAGTTAGATATAGCCTCAACTTTTTCCAAAATGGAAAAAGTTCAAATTGAGGGCAGCCGTAAAATAACGCGTCAAATAAAAATTTATAACCTCGACGCCATCATCTCCGTCGGCTACCGCGTCAACTCCAAAAAGGCTACTGACTTCCGCATCTGGGCGACCCGCACTCTCAAATCCTACCTTATGGACGGCGTCGCCATCAACGAACGTCGCCTAAAAGAACTCGACCATAAAAAACTAAAAGACGTCGAGGATATGATGGGCGTCGTCCGCCGTCTTATTGCGAGACAGGCCCTCGACGCCGGCGAGGCGACCGGTATCCTCGAGGTTATTACGAAATATACCGGTAGCTTCAAAGCCCTGGAAGAGTTCGACGACGGCCATATTAACCTAAAAAGCCTCAACAAAAAGACCAAGAAAGTCCTTACCCCCGAGATTTGCCAGACTGCTATCGACGACCTCCGAAAAAGCCTCAAAGCCGGCGACCTCTTCGGAAAGCCTCGCAACGATAGTTTTAAAGGCAACGTCGAGGCTATCTACCAGAGCTTCGACGGACAGGAACTCTACAAGACGACCGCCGAAAAAGCCGCCAACCTCCTCTACTTCGTTATCAAGGACCATCCTTTCTACGACGGCAACAAGCGTATCGGTTCCCTCCTCTTTATCGTCTTCCTTACTATGAACGATTGCCATCTTACCAAAAACGGCGAGACCAAGATTTCCGACCGCGCCTTGACCGCTATCGCCCTCCTTATCGCCGAATCTAGTCCGTCCGAAAAAGGCCTAATCGTCTCCCTCGTCCAAAAGCTCCTCGAAGACTAGGCACTACTTGCTCTTTCCACTCTTAGTCAACCGCCAATTTGATTTTTTCCGAACAATGATATTATAATATCC
>JAFUBU010000007.1 GCA_017460045.1 Candidatus Saccharimonadota bacterium | reverse complement strand
GGGGCTTCGGCTTCAGAATTAACAAACGCTAAGAATTATATTGCAACTAGTAGTACCGCTACCGGAAGTGAAACTACTCTTTCTCGCGATACTTGGGGAGTAGGGAAAACCGCTTCGGCTTTCTCCGGCCTTCCTGCCTATGCTGCTGATATTAGTAGCATTACTCCGTTTTATACCGGGACTACTTCCGCTTCCTACGATTTCTACTACGGCGTAAACGTCTCTACCGCTAAGACCCCAGGTACCTACGGCGGGGAAGTCCTCTATACTGTCCTAATGAACGATGCTTGCCTAAAGTACACATTAAACTTCAACGGTAACTCTGCTACAACTAATACTCTAACTTCCCAAGACCTAACCTTCGATAGCACGATCGACCTCTCGACTATTTCCGATAATACCAAAATCGCTAGAACTGGCTATACCCTTACCGGCTGGAAAGACCAAAACAATAATGAATACGGAACGAGCGGTACAGCCGACGTAAACCCGAGCGACTTAAGTTCGGTAACCCTAACCGCCCAATGGCAAATCAATTCTAACAACGTAACAGTATCTAAAGGTACAAACGTCACAACGACGAGCGGAACTGGAACTTACGACTACAATTCTACCGTAACGATTTCCGCTACCGCTTTCTCTACCGGCTACCACTTCTCCGGTTGGACGGTAAACTCGGGCGGAGTAACGCTCTACTCCAACTCTAGCATGACTACAGCCAGCACAACTAGTACTCCCGCCTACTTCAAGATGCCAGATAACGACGTAAAGGTAACCGCTAACGCTGCTGCTAATACTTATACGATTTCTTATAACTCAAATGGTACTACTAGCGGCTCTCCAGCTACCGCTTCTAATACTGGGGCCTATGGGGGTAACGTTACTACATCGAACGTAGGAACTATGGTAAAGACCGGTTACCACTTACTCGGCTGGTCTACATCCTCTACGGCTACAACAGCTACTTGTTCTGCTAATGCTTCTTGCTCCGTTTCTACGCTTGCTTCTAACGCTGGAGTAACCGGTACAAATGGCGCTACAATCAATCTCTACGCCGTCTGGACTCCGAATACCGTAACGATTACCTACTCCGCTAACGGCGGTACTGGCGCCGCCAGTAAAACTAGCGAGACCGCTACTTATGGCACTAATATCACGATGCCAACAAAGAATACTCTCGCCAAATCCGGCTACGACTTCCTCGGCTGGAGTCTTTCCTCTACCGCGACAAGTGCGACCTGGACCGCCGGCCAAACCAACGTCGCCCCCACCGCGATTAACAGTAGCCTCTCCTCCTCGACCGGGCTTTCTACGACGGTTTATGCAATTTGGCAAGCGAGTGGAGCGGCGGACTGCTCCAGCTCGGTCCACCCAACGACGAGTACCGGCTGTAAAATGAAAGACGGCAAAACCTGGATTTATGGAAACTCTGGCAATACTATAACTTGGAACACCCTCTGTACCTCGTCCGGTAACTGTAAATCTTCGACTTACTGCCCAAGCGGTTACTCCGTCCCGACTAGCTCCATCTTTGGGTCCCTAATCTCCGCCCAAGGCTCGGGTAGCCAACTTTATTCCGTCCTCGGCCTCTCTAGCAGTCGCGGCTTCTGGTCCTCTACACAGTACACCAGCGATACCTCCCGCGCGTACCGCTTGCGCGTCTACAGTTCAAGTGCCGGCGTCAGCAGCTACGACAAGACCAATTCGGACTATTTACTCTGCTATAAGCAATAAATTGCTTTCCGCCGGGCGGCCTCCAGAAGAACTGGCCGAGAGTCCTTTTCCGTCAGACGGAATAGCCAAGGGCTAAAGCAACTCAGTTTATGTGGCCTTGGACGACGAAAATGCAAGAAGCAAATCTAAGGTTCGCGAACAATGCGTTACTCGCCCCGCAATTTTTACAACTACTACCTATTCGAGGACCGACCCTCCTTTAGGAGGTCCGAGAATAGGCTAGTTGTTGTAAAAATTCGGCG
>JAFUBU010000006.1 GCA_017460045.1 Candidatus Saccharimonadota bacterium | reverse complement strand
CTAAAGGAGCTAATGAAGCAAGCAAGAGTAAAGAAACTCGATGCAAACGCCATCGGGTTTCAGATTGGGCCGAGACTAAACGCGGGCGGGCGAATGGAGTCGGCGGAGATCTCTCTGAGGCTGTTGCTTGCAAGGTCGCAGAGCGAGGCGGTTAGTTTGGCGGCGAAGTTGGAGAGGTTGAACGCAGAGCGAAAATCGAAGCAGGAGCAAGCGGTCCGGGAGGTCGAGAGCCGAGGGATCTCGGAAGAGCCGGTAATAGTAGTATCGGGGGAGTGGCACGAGGGGATTGTCGGAATTGTCGCGGGGAATTTGGTGGAGAAATATAAAAAGCCGGCTTTGGCTTTGACAGAAGTCGAAGGCGGAATCTTAAAGGGGAGCGGACGGAGCTTCGGGGAGTTTAACCTCGCGGAGGCTTTGAAGACTTGTGGGCAGTATATCATCGGTGGCGGAGGGCATGCCGAAGCGTGTGGGCTAAAGCTCGAGAAAGAAAAACTAGCGGAGTTTAGCCGGGCGATTAATGATTATTATCTAAGTCTTAGCTTGAAAAATCAAGAGAGGTTTTTGGAAGAGCAAGAAGATTTAAGAGTTGGGAAGCTGGACTCGATTTCGCTAGATTTTATGAATGAGCTGGAACTTTTGCAACCGTTTGGACCGGGAAATCCAGAGCCGAGGATTATGCTTCCCGAAGTAACGGTTAAGTATATTGATAAGATGGGGAAGGAGGGACAGCATCTAAAACTGACGGTAAGCGATAGAGAGCAAAAACTAATGAGACTAATCGCGTTTAATGCGCCGGAAGAATGGTTTGAGCTCCAGAGGGAAGAGAAAATCTCGGTGTTGATTAGCCCGATGATAAACGAGTGGGACGGGGTTTCTTCGGTCGAGGGATACATTAAAAAAATAGTTCGGAACTAGTCCGAACTATTTCTAGCGGAGGCCGAGTTTAATGCGCTCGGCTTTCTCGGCGCGACGAATCTCGCGGAGAATCGCGCGATTTCGACGTTCGCGCTTAGAAATAGGCTTCGAGAAGCGCATCCGCGCCTTAATAACAGGCATCGTACCGCTCTGTAGAACCTTGCGGTTAAAACGACGGATAATGTTTTCGTTGGCCTCGTTCTGGTCTTTTCTTGTAACTTTAATAGACATACTAGGAGTATTATATCAAATTAATCGGGGAGAGTCAAGACTTCGTAGCCATCTTCGGTTACGAGGATAGTATGTTCAAAATGGCAAGCGACAGAGCCGTCGTTTAAGACGACGGTCCAGCCGGAATCGTCGGATTTTTCGATATGGTTGGCGGGCTTACCAAGGGAAGACATCGGCTCAATACAGAGGGTATCGCCGGGCTTTAGAACGTAGCCATGGCCGCGCCGACCGAAGTTCGGAACTTCTGGCTCTTCGTGCATTTCTTTGCCGATAAAATGTCCGACGTAGTTTTCGACGACGCCGAGATGGCCGTTTCGCAAAACTTTTTCGACCGCATAGCCGATATCGCCAAGATGAGCTCCGGGGCGGACCTGTTCGATACCTTCCCAGAGGGCAGACTCGGTCACGCTGAGCATCTTCTTGACGGCCGGAGAACCCTTGCCGACGAGCATAGTAAAGGCGGAGTCGGTATAATAGCCTTTGTAGCCAATAACCATATCGAAGGAGACTTTGTCGCCCTCCTCGAGGCGATAGTCGGTCGGGACGCCATGGACGAGCTCGTCGTTGGTCGAGATACAGATAGCTCCCGGAAATTTTTCGGGGAGAGAATCGTAGGCGACCGTAGCGCCACGTTTTTCGACCTCTTTTCTAACCCAGGCGTCGATTTCTTTTTCGGAGAGGCCGGGTCGCACATAAGCCTTGAGGTCGCGGAGGAGATTGCCAAGAATCTTACCGCCCTCGCGCATTTTAGTAACTTTATCTAAATCCATTGTAGACATTATAGCACATTTTCTAAAATAAGTCTTGCCATAAACGGAATGGTGGTGTAAAATAGAGGAAAATAAGAAAGGTCATATCGCTATGAAACATAAAAACATATATATTGGTGCAACTTTCGGGTTGATACTAGGAGCGGCGACGCTCGCGCCGGCTTTGCCGTTTACTGGAGGAGTAACGAATGTTTACGCTACAGAAGGGACGGAAGTCGAAGTCGATACCTATGCAGATTTTTATGATGCGATTGTAAATGGCGACGCGGAGACGGTACGCCTTGCAGCGGATTTGACCGAGTTTAATTCGGCGATAACGATTTCGGCGGAGCGAACAGTAACGATTGACCTCGACGGCCATACGCTCTCGATTCGAAACGGGACCGCAAGAGGGATTGTAAACAACGGCGATTTGACGATCTTAGGCGGAGGGGTAATCCAAAATAGCGACGATGAATCCGAAGTTACGGTAACCGGGTTGATTGATAACTACGGGACGTTAACGATAGAAGATACGACCCTTAGAGAATACGGTTTTCGTTCTGGTTCGACGATTCGTAATAATGACGATAATGCGGTATTATATTTTAACGAAGGCTCAAAGTTGCATATTTTGCGAACGAGCAGCGCTAACGTAGGTATCGCCGTAGCGAAAGGGGAAGCGTTTGTAGCCGACGGGACGGAATTTATCGATTTGTCGGATAATTATTATCCGATACAAGTAAAAAACGGTAATTTGACGATTGGTACTGTAGGTAGCGAAAATCCGGCAACAATCCGAAGTAAGGTCGCGAGTATCTATTCGTATGCGGACGGTCAGATAACCATCAACAATGCGGACGTAGAAAGCGAAGAGCGCCAAGCGATTAAGGTTAATACTAGCGAGGGGAAGATTACGATCAACGGCGGTAGATTTAGCGCTCCTTATGGAGGAGTTTACGTCTTTTCGAATACGGAAAAGGAAGAGCCGATAGTCGAAATTAACGGGGGCGACTTTAGCGGCCAGTACGGCTCGATCGTCTCGACGAATAGCGCTGGCGATTTGAAGGCTTGGGCGTTTAATATTACAGGCGGGACGTTCGCGGGGACAAGAATCCGTGACTATCTAAGCGAAGGGTATAGCGCGTATCGCCAGGTAAACTATTTTGAAAATGGCTGGACTGGGTATACGGTCGACGAGGCGGTTAACGAAGATATTCCGCAGACGATTTATATGAAGAAGGGGACGCAGAGTTCGCTCGGTTTGTCTGCGACGGCGAAGAAATATGCGACGTTAGTACTCGATCGCGAAGGGATCGTAATTTTGGACGAAGATACGATTACGGCGGGTCGGACTGGTATCGTAAAGGTTACGACGGTTTTAAACGATGGAACTGACCCGGTCGAGACGTTGGTTTATGCTTACGAAAATCTACTTTCGGCAGATTTTGTCGAGCCGGAAGAATTTGACGAGGCGGACGTAGCGGCGCTTCGAGCGGGACTTGGCGAGACGGACGAAGAGGTTGGTTTCCTCGACGTGCATTACGCAAGAGTAGTCGATGGGCAGGAAATTGAGAACCTTACCGAGTCGGAGACTCCAATTACGGTACTAGTCAATCTCCCGGAGCTTCCGGAGCTAGCCGAGGGCTATAGAAGGACCTTTAAGATGTTTAGATATCTTGATGGCGAGGTCGAGGAAGTATCCGATATAACGGTAAATACAACCGATAATACGCTCGGGTTTGAGACGACGAATTTCGTACCTTTCTTGGTAACTTATACGGATACTGAAATTCCGGCGGATGAGCCGGAACCGGAGCCGGTTACGCCGGTCAACCCCGACCCGACCGATCCGGAGAACAATGAAGAGCCGGGTAAGCCGGTAGTACCGCACGATGACACCTTTGACTTTGATGAGCCGGGCGAGTTGGATCCGCTAGGCGTAATCGAGACCAAGCCGGCGGCTACCTCGACGCAGGCCTTGGAAGAGGACGATATGACCGACGCCAGCGTCGGAGTACCGAATACCTCGGGTAGTGAAAATAAGACCTCTTCGGAGATTGGGTTGCTCGTCGCCATGGTAACTGGCTCGGTCGTAATGACTACTATGGTGCTTGGAGCGAAGAAGATTTACCAAAAGAAGTAAGTGATTTAAAACTCGGACTTTAAGTCCGAGTTTTTTGTGGTATAATGGTTATGTATGAAGAGAGTGTTGTTAATGGGGGCGCCGGGGAGCGGGAAGTCGACGCAGGGGCAGATGTTGGCGGAAGACTTGGGGTGGAAATGGATTTCGACGGGGGAGCTTCTTCGAGCCTCGAGTGAGCCTTGGATTAAAGAGCGGTTAAAGACGGCGGAACTATTCCCGGACGAAATGATACATAAATTATTAGTGGAGGCGCTCGAAGGGGCGGAAGGGGCGATTTTAGACGGAGCGGTTAGGACGAAGGCGCAGGCTCTGGCGGCTTTGTCGCCGGAAGTTGGGCTAGATACGGTTGTACTATTCGAAGTTCCGCGCGAAGAGTTGATAAGACGGGTATTAGAACGGGGGCGGGAACAAGATACGGTCAAAATTGTAGCCCAAAGAATTGAAGAATATGATAAAATGAAAAGTACAGTACTAGCGACTTTAGAGCGAGGCGGGGTAAAAGTTCTTAGGGTCGACGGAGTCGGTACCCCGGAAGAAGTACAAGAAAGATTAAGGGAAGTATTAAAGGAGGAAGAATGATTATATTATTCGGTCCTGCGGGAAGCGGGAAATCAACTCAAGGTAGAGCGTTAGCGGATCTTTATGGCTGGCGATGGCTTTCGGTCGGGCAAGTTCTGCGAGACGCGGGGGAATTTGACGAAGTCATGAAAAAAGGCGATTTAGTCGACGACGCGACGGTCGTGCGGCTAATGGATAAACAAATTGATTTTGCCGAGGCCGAGGGGATGGAGATTGTCCTCGACGGCTATCCGCGCGACGTTGAGCAGACGAAGATCATGCTCGAGACCGGCTCGAAATTTTTCGACAAAGTCGACGGGGCGGTCGTCCTACAAGTACCGGTCGAGGAGCTTTGGGCGAGGATTGAGCTCAGGGGGCGAGAAGATGATACGGAAGAAGCGTTGAAACAAAGATTTAATATCTATGAACAAAATATTGGTTCAATCGTCGATTTACTGCGCGAGCGGGAAGTGCCGGTTTATGAGGTCGACGGGGTAGGGGAATATGACGAGGTAACCGAGCGGCTTCGACATATCTTCGAGAAGATTAAGCCTAATACGCCAGAGGTGTTTCATAACGATATAGCCGATTCAATCGAGAATGATGCGAATTCTCGCGAAAAGTCATACGGAGAATAGCGCTTCGCTTTGGGACTTTTCTTCGGAAGAAAAGTCCCAACGAAAAGAACCTAGCTCTAAAATGGAATCAGGCACATGTCCTGATTCCATTTTGGTTTATAAGAGTTATCAAATGTAAAGATATTTAGCAAACACACCGTTGTCCGCAAGAAGCTCTTTCTATTTGACAAATTTTCGGAAAATGTGCGTAATTTCTATTGACAAGTAAGCATAAGTGTGATAACATAGAAGACAGTTAGAACATAAAATAAACATTCTAACAAAAAAATATAAAAATAAACAAGGAAAAATATATGGAAAGACTAAACTCGGGCGATTTCATCATCCCCTCCAAGGTCGTAGACGAAGAGATAAGCGACGAGGCCGAAGAAAATAAAAGCCCAATCGACGATCTCGAGTTCTATAAGAAAGAGAAGAGCTATAATTCTTCGAACAATAGCCTAGAGGGGGAGATGAGAGGGTCGGAGTTTATTAAGAAACAAACCAAGAAACTTGGCCAAGCAACAATAAAGGCCTTCAATCTACTAAACAGAGCAACAGCTTAAACAAAAGGAAAACAAAATAAGATAGACAAAAAATTACCCCCGAAAGGGGGTAATTTGGTATGATTAAAACTTGCCAAAAAGCTTAGAAAGGAAGTTGAGTTTCTCTTTTTTATTGCCGGACTTTTTAGAGGTGGATTTTTTGGAAGTTTTGTGAACGGGGGCGGGGGCAGTACGAGCGGCGAGTAGAGCGAGTCCAAGCGCACAAGCGTAGTCAGGGGTCTTAATGGCGTCGGCGACGCCGCCGAACCCGGTCGGGAGACCGATACGAGTCGCGGTTTGTAAGACGGATTTGGCGTAGACGTCGAGGTCACGCATCTTCGAGCCGCCGCCGACGAAAACGATACCTTCGGGGAGCTTCTTGGCGTAGCCGGCGAGCTTGATTTCGTTTACGACGCCTTCGAAGATTTCGTCGAGCCGGTCGCGGACGACGCGGTTGACCTCTTTTCGGGAGAAGGCTAGCTCGTCGCGACCCTTTTTGACGACGATTTCTTTGTCGTCGTCCTTGAAGAGGCCGGTCACGAAGCGGCGCTTAATATCTTCGGCGATTTCGGTCGGGACTTGGAGTAGAATAGCAAGGTCGTTGGTAATATTGTTGGCTCCGACCGGGATAACTCCGACGTACTGGAGGTCGCCATTTTCGTAGATGGCGACGCCGGTTGTAGCGTAACCGAGGTCGACGACGGCAACGCCGTTTTCGCGCTGTCTTTCAGTCAAGACGGCGGTCGCGGCGGCGCAGACGGAAGGAACAAGTTTTTCGGCGGTAATCCCGCCACCGTCTAGAGACTTTCGTAAGTTAACGGCGGTCGGCATCAAGGCGGAGATAACGTTGGCGTTCATTTCGAGAAGAAGGCCAGTCATACCGAGCGGATCTTTAATCCCGCTTTGGCCGTCGAGCGTATAGGAGAGGGGAAGGACGTCGAGAATTTCGCGGTTCGCCGGGACTTTACCGAGGACGGTCGCGCCTTCGACGCGCTCGAGGTCGGCTTCGGTAATTTCGTGGTCGGGAGTACCGAGGGCGATACGGCCGCTCGCCTGGACAGACATAACGTTGCTACCGTTGATCGAAACGAAGGCGGAATTAATACTAAAGCCGCTCATGCGCTCGACCTCGAGAAGCATCTTGTCGATTGCCTCGGCCGGGCCGGAGAGAGTATCGACTACTCCTTTTTGCATACCGGCGTTTTTACCTTCATTGTAGCCAACGACGGAAACAGAACCATCGCGGTCAATTGTCGCGACGACGGCGCGGACATTTTCCGAGCCAACGTCTATCCCTGTTATATATCTCACATTCTCGTCCATAATAAATTCATTATACCATAAGTTTAATGGCTTTTTGGAAAAAATAGAGATTTTTAGTTTGACTTTAGAAAAACTGTGTTATAATGGAGGAAAGAAAAGTGAGGAGTTAACATGCCCGAAGTAAAGCCAACAGAAGTTGAAAGCGAAGCAAGTATTAAAGTAATAGGGGTCGGCGGAGCCGGCGGTTCGGCGGTGGACCGGATGAAGGAGGTCGGTTTGTCCGGCGTGGAATTTGTTGCGGTTAATACCGATGCGCAGGCTTTGTACCATTCGGCGGCGGACGTCAAGGTCCATATTGGAAAGGGATTAGGCGCCGGCGGAGATCCGGAGAAGGGTCGCGAGGCGGCGGAAGAAAGTCGCGAGGCGATTTCGAAGTCGCTCGAAGGCGCGGACATGGTCTTTATTACGCTCGGGGCGGGCGGCGGTACCGGCTCGGGGGCGGGTCCGATTGTTGCACAAGAGGCGAAGAGCCGAGATATTCTGACGGTAGGGGTCGCGACGAAACCGTTTACTTTCGAGGGTGCGAAGCGCAAGGAAAATGCCGACGAGGCGATTGAGGCTTTGTCGCATAACGTCGATGCTTTGATTACTATTCCGAATGACCGATTACTACAGACGATTGACCCGCGGACTCCGCTACTTGAGACGTTCAAGATTGCGGACGACGTCCTTCGACAGGGCGTACAAGGGATTTCGGAGCTGATTACTGAACATAGCTTAATTAACCTCGACTTTGCGGATGTAAAGGCGATTATGAAGAATGCGGGGAGCGCGCTAATGGGGATTGGCCGAGCGAGCGGAGAAAATCGCGCGGTACTAGCGGCGCAACAAGCGATTGAATCGCCACTGATTGAGGTAAAGATTGAAGGCGCGAGAGGTGTACTCTTCTCGGTCGCTGGTGGGTACGATATGAGCATGTCGGAGATTCAAGAGGCGGCCGAGGTAATTACCGGAGCGGTAAGCCCGGATGCGAATATTATCTTTGGAGCGTCGATTCGTCCGGAGCTTGAAGACGAGATTATGATTACGGTCGTAGCGACGGGATTTGATTCGGATTATTATCGAGAGCTAGACGAGAAGAAGGCCGAGGAAGAAGCGGCGGCGAAGGCTGAGGAAGAAGCCAAGAAAGCCGAAGAGGCGAAAGAGGAAGAGTTGCCGACGGCGGCGATTGTCGAAGAAGTAAAGGAGACAGAGGAAAAGCCGGCGGTAGACGATACGCCGACGGATATTGAAGACGAGAAGCCGCGAGTATCTTCGACGGAGTTTGCTAAAGAGTCGCCGCGGACGAGTATCTGGGATGCGATTCGAGGCGGGAGCAGGAATGAGACTGCAGAGGAAGAGGACTTGGACGTACCGCCCTCTCTTCGCAATCGTATGAAACATTAATAAACAGGAGCGGGGCTCGGAGGTAAGATGCCACGAAATCTACGAATTGGGGATAGTAAGGTACTAGAAAGTCGCGAGACGCCGGACGGGACGATGATTCGACGGCGGAGGATTACTTCGGATGGGAAATACCGGTTTACGACTTACGAGCGGATTGAGCGGCAAGAATTGACGGTCCGAAAGCGAAGCGGGAATAAGGAAGTATTCGACCGAGATAAACTTTTGACTTCGGTCCGACGAAGCGTCGGGAAGTTCTTTAACTCGGAAATGGAGGTTGAGCAAGTTGTAAATTCGGTAACCGACCGAGTTTATGATCTCGGAGTAGACGAAGTAACTTCAAAGCAGGTCGGGGAGGCGATTTTGGACGTTTTAGCCGAGGTAAATGAAGTTGCGTATGTACGATTCGCGAGCGTATTCCGCGAATTTAAGAGCCTAGATGAATTTGAAAAAATTATTAGAGAACAAAGAGAAAAGAAGGAGATAAAATGAGAGTAGTAGTTTTAACTAAAGAAGGGTATGATTATTCGAGTACGGTAGATGCGTTTATTACCGAACTAGAATCGGGGGGCGGAGAAGTCGAGCGCTTGGATCCGGATACTTACGAGGGGGAGAGCCTCGCGCGGTCGCTCGATATTTTGGAGTTTCCGGCGGTAGTCGTCGTCGACGCCAACGGGACGGCGATACAACAGTGGCTGGGAGTACCGCTACCTCCGGTCTCGGAAGTAGCATACTACATTAATTTATAGAGGTTTTTCTTGTCGCCAGCTTTTGCTGTGGTATAATAGTAGTATGAGTTACGAGCCGAGAAGAAGGGCGCTGGAATATGAGAAGGCGCTAGTAGAGTTTTGGAAGAAAAACAAGGTTTTTGAGAAGTCGGTCGAGCAGAGGCCGATTGAAGATTCGTATGTATTTTATGATGGGCCGCCGTTTATTACGGGGATGCCGCATCATGGGACGTTACTTTCTTCGATTGTGAAAGATGCGGTGCCGCGCTTTTGGACGATGAGGGGGAAGAGGGTCGAGCGGCGCTGGGGGTGGGACTGCCATGGGTTGCCGGCGGAGAACTTTGTCGAGAAACAACTCGGGATTACGGACCGAAGGGAAATCGGGACGAAGTGGTCGCTGGAGGATTATATTACCAAGGCGCGCGAGTCGATGGTCGCAAACTCGGAAACTTGGCGGGGAACGATTGATCGGATTGGGCGATGGGTAGATTTTGACCATGCCTACCGGACGATGGACAAGGATTTTATGGAAAGCGTCTGGTGGGCGTTTAAGACGCTTTATGAGGCGGGGAAAATTTATGAAGGGCGGAAGGTTTTGATGTATGATACGAAGTTTGCGACGCCCGTCAGCAAAGCCGAGGTGACGATGGATAACGACGCATATCAATTAGTCACGGATCCGAGTGCCTATGTGAGGTTTTCCTTGTCGCCGGCTTCTGCTTCGTTAGCGGATGCGCTCCTTACTCGACGTATGTCAAATACGTCTCGTTCCGGTGCTCCCGCTGCCTCGCATAAGCTCGACGACAAGAAAAAGTACGCGCAAAAAGACTCTAATTCGCAGGTGGAAATGTCCTCGAAAAAAGTGTTTCCAGAGTTTTTCTTTCTAGCCTGGACTACTACTCCTTGGACATTGCCGGCGAATACAATGTTGGCGGTTAATCCGAAGATGAAGTATGGGTTTTATGAAGTAAATGGCGAGGTTTATGTTCTCGCAGAGAAGTTGGCGGAGAAAGTTTTAAAAGAAGATTACAGTAAGCCAATAAAAGTTGTATCCGGGGAGGAGCTCGTGGGGGTAGAGTATGAGGACTTGCTAGGCCAGGGGACGCATAAGGTCTACGGAGCGGAGTTTGTCGGAGACGAGGAAGGGACGGGACTAGTCCATATTGCGCCGGCATATGGCGAAGACGATTACGCGCTATATCTTGAACATGAAGAAGAGGCGGACTTTGTCGACGTCCTGGACGAGAACGGCTATTATTTGCCGGAAGTAGCGGAGAAGCTACACGAGCTAGGCGTAAGAGATACGGATGAAAATGGGATTGAAAACTGGGCGGGGAATAAGTTTATCGCGAAAGTGCTAGAAGAAAAGGGAATCGTTTATCGAATCGAATACATCAAACACGAATATCCGTTTAATCCGCGGTCTAAACAACGAATTATGTATCGGGCGTTTCCGAGCTGGTTCTTTGACGTCGACGGGTCGAAGGAGCTGATGCTCGAGCAAAACGAGAATGTAAATTGGTTTCCGGCGTATTTGAAGCATGGGCGGTTTGCGAAAAATATCGAGGCGGCGCCAGATTGGAATTTGTCGCGCGACCGATTTTGGGCGACGGCGATGCCAGTTTGGAAAGGCGACAAGGGGACAGTAAAGGTAGTTGGGAGCTACGACGAATTATTCGAGCTTTCGGGAGTTCGCTTGGAAGATTATCATCGGCCGTGGGTCGATTCTATAGAGTTTGACATAAATGGAGAGCATTTTAAACGGATTGAAAAGGTTCTTGACTGTTGGTTCGAGAGCGGTTCGATGCCGTTTGCGCAGCTCCACTACCCGTTCGAAAACAAGGAGAAGTTTGAGCGAAATTATCCGGCCGATTTTATTGTCGAGTATGTCGGGCAGGTTAGAGCTTGGTTTTACTATGTGCATGTAGTCAATAATGCATTGTTTGGACGGAACGCTTATAAAAATGTCATCACGACGGGGACGTTGGCGGGGAACGACGGGCGGAAAATGAGCAAGTCGCTAGGGAATTATACCGACCCGAATGAACTGATGGATAAATACTCGGCGGATTCCTTGAGATTCTTATTACTCTCGAGTCCGGTACTCGCGGGGGAAGATTTTGCTTTGCTCGATAAAGACGTGAGCGATGTGGCGAGGAAATTATCCGGAATATGGAACGTGTACGATTTCTTCCGTACCTACGCAAATATCGACAATTTCGATCCGTCTCTGGCTTCGTTGCCGGATGCGTTACTCACTCGCCGTACCTCTAGTACGGCTCGTTCCGTTACTCCCGGCGCCTCGCCAGAGGCGTCCGAAATTGCCGATGTGAGGAATGTCTTAGATATATGGATTGTGTCGCGGGTACACATGCTCCGAGATGAGATTACTGAAGGAATGGAGGAGTACAATATCCCGAAGGCGCTTTCTGGAGTATTGCCGTTTGTTGATGACCTGTCGAACTGGTTTGTAAGACGAAGTCGGCGGCGTTTTTGGAAGTCGGAAGACGACGGCGACAAGATGGAAGCGTACGCGACGCTTTACTATGTCTTGATGTACCTGGCGGAGATTTTAGCGCCGTTCGTGCCGTTTCTATCTGAGGAATTATACCAAAAGCTTACGAACTCGAAAGAATCGGTACACTTGCTGGACTGGCCGGAGGCGGGAGAGATTAATACCGAGGTAGTCGAGAAGATGGCGCGGACGCGGGAAATTATTTCCGAGGGGCTAGCGATGAGAATGAATAAATCGGCAAACGAGGAGCAGATAAAAGTCCGCCAGCCTTTGTCGCGATTTGTCTACGCGGGGGAGAAGCTTGAGCCGGAGTACGAGAAGATGATTCTCGACGAGCTCAACGTCAAGCAGGTTGAGAATGGAGCGGAAACGAAGCTCGACAAGACGTTGACGCCGGAACTAGTAGCTGAGGGCTTTTCGCGCGAGGTGATCCGAGCGGTCCAGGCGGCGCGAAAGAAGGCTGGACTAGAGGTCGACGACCGGATTCGACTCTATATCTCGGCGGAGATTGCGCCGGAATACGTCGAGATGGTCAAAAACGAGGTGCTTGCCGAAGAGATAGTTCCCTCGGGGAATTTCGCGTATGATGAGATAGTAACTATTGGTGATAAACAATTTGTGGTTTCGTTTGAAAAAATGCACTTTTAAAAAAATAGTGCTTGTGCTAAAATAGGATTATGGATAATGCTAAGGATTTTGAAATCAAAGATTTAGGGAGTGGGTCGGACGGAGGGGATCCGAAAACTCTGAAGATTGAAACTTTACTTGAAGAAACGGTGCGGCAGAAGGCGTCGGACCTTCATATCCAGGTAGGCTTGCCGCCGATTTTGCGGGTCGACGGAGTTCTTCGACCGATTCCGAATATGCCGGTAGTCGACGAAGAGGCGAGCGAGCGACTGATTTTCTCGACGATGGATTCGTTACAACAACAATCGTTGATGAAAGATCGGGAGTTTGACTATTCGTTCGCGTTTGGGAGCCTCGGTCGTTTCCGCGTTAACGCTTTCCAGGAAAAAGGGAGTCTTGCGGGCGCGTTTCGGTTGATTCCAGATAAGATTTTGACGATACAGGAGCTCGGGATGCCGGCGGTAGTAGATACCTTTACGGAGTTTCCGCGGGGGTTAGTACTCGTAACTGGACCGACGGGCTCGGGTAAGTCGACGACTTTGGCGGCCTTGATTGAAAAAATTAACCAGACCAAGCCGGTACATATCTTGACGATTGAAGACCCGATTGAGTTTACCTATACGTCGAAGCGAGCGGTAGTCGTCCAGCGCGAAGTCCACTATGATACCTTAAGCTTTTCGAGAGCGCTCCGGTCGGCACTACGCCAGGACCCGGATGTAGTACTGATTGGCGAGATGCGTGACCTTGAGACGATCCAGGCGGCGCTGACCGTAGCGGAGACGGGACACTTAGTCTTTGGTACGCTTCATACCAACTCGGCGGCCCAGTCGATTGACCGTATCATTGACGTTTTCCCGGCGCACCAACAGTCCCAGATTCGCCTACAACTTTCGGCCGTACTACAGGCGGTTTGTTCGCAACGGTTAGTTCCGGCGATTTCGGGCGGACGAGTTTGCGCGGCGGAGATTATGGTAATTAACCAGGCGATTAAGTCGCTAATTCGCGACGGCAAGACTCACCAAATCGATACGGCGATTCAAACCGGCGTTGCGCAAGGGATGCAGACGATGGACAGGACGCTAGTAAAGATGATTCAGACTGGGATTATTTCTTACGACGACGCGCGCGAGTATGCAGTAGACTTAACAGAATTTGAACGCTTAGCAAGAGGATAATCGTGAAGAGATTTAACTACCAAGCGATTGATAGCAAGACTGGAAAATCTGTAAAAGGTGTCATCCAGGCAGATACGGAGCGAAACGCGGGGAAGCTCTTGATTGAGCAGGGTTTCGTCCCGCAGAAGGTAGTTGAAGAGAACACGACCGGACTTTTTGCAAAAGCGAAAAATCGGATTACGGCGAAAGATAGGATTGTTTTTACGCGACAATTTGCGACGTTGATCGGGGCGGGGCTTCCGCTCGCGAATGCTTTGAGGCTGTTGGCGGAGCAGACGACTTCGCCGGGGATGAAGTCGGTCGTAGAAGATTTATTGGCGAATATTGAGGCGGGGAAGAGTCTGACCCAGGCTTGCGAGGCCCATCCGAAGGTATTTGACCGGCTGTTCCTGGCGCTGGTATCGGCGGGCGAACTTTCTGGTACGCTCGACGAATCTTTGAAGCGTTTGGCGGACCAACAAGAGAAAGATCAGGCGATGATTTCGCGAATTCGGGGGGCGATGATTTATCCGGCGATTGTATTGGTGGTAATCATCTTCGTAATGGTATTTATGCTCGTAGAAGTCGTACCGCAGGTCGAAGCGCTTTACAGAGATTTGGGCGAAGAGCTTCCGGGGATGACGCAGGTTCTGGTTGCGATGGCGAACTTTATCATCAAAGATTGGTGGTTGATTCTGTTGGTACTGTTTGTACTAGTCTGGATAATTATGAACTTTAGGACGACGAAGAGCGGCGTTCGTACGGCGGCGTTGATAAAATTGAATGTGCCGCTATTTAAGGGGTTATTTCATCGACTTTACAATGCGCGGTTTGCGCGGACGGCGCAGATTTTGTTGATGTCGGGCGTGCCGATGATTGACGTGATGACGATTTCGGCGGAGTCGACGGCGAACGTCGTAATGCAAGAAAATATCGTCAAGGCGAGCGAGAAGGTTAAAGCCGGTAAGGCGTTGTCAGATTCGCTGGAAGGGGTAGATTATATTTTGCCGTTGGTACCGCAGATGGCGGCGATTGGCGAGCAATCTGGTAAAATCGACGAGATGTTGGGGCGGGCGGCGACGGTTTATGAAAATGAGCTCGACGAGAAAATCAACTCGATTTCGACGATGATTGAGCCGGTATTGATGATATTCTTGGCGGGGATGATGGTGTTTATGATTGGGGCTATACTGATGCCCATCTACTCTTTGGTCAATTCGATTGGGTAGAGCAATTCGTGGTATAATATAGTGAGTATGGATGGAAAAATAATTATTCCTGCTGGAGTTAATGTTTGGCCGCACGAGCTAGAAACTGCAAAAGCCCTAGTTAATTATGGTCATACTGTCGAGTTTAAGAAGAAAACCGAAGGCTACAAAGTTCACTCCGCTGATGCCTACGTCGATAAAAAGCTATGGGAGTTTAAGGCACCAAGCAGTAGTAAATTAGACGCTATAGAAAGAAATCTACGTCGTGCCAAAGAGCAGTCAGAGCGTATCGTATTTGATTCCATAAGAATGAAAAAGATTCCGGATTTTGCTGTCAGACGTGAAATCCTGGCTAAAGCACCGCTAATCTCTGGCATTCGTGAAATAATCTTCGTAAACCGCAAGCGCGAATGTATTGACATTTATAAAAAAGTGCGATAAAATGGAGCTATCGAAACCTTTGGACGGTGCGGAAGCACCTCCCCCGGGGGTTTCTTTTTGTGCCACAGGCACAAAATGGTGACCCGGGCGCGAGTTGAACGCGCAACCTTCTCCTTAGGACGGAGCTGCTCTATCCATTGAGCTACCGGGCCACTTCTGTTTATTATACCATAGGTAAGATTTTTTAGAAAATGCTCTTGTAATTTTGGAAGAAAATGTGTATTATATTATCATAAGCTTCATATGAAAGGAATATATGTTGAAACAGAAAACTTTATCTAAGCGCGGGTTTACCATCATCGAGGTAGTGTTGGTACTTGCGATTGCGGGTTTAATCTTTTTGATGGTCTTCTTGGCTTTGCCGGCTTTACAACGTTCGCAGAAAGATACGCAAAGGCGGAATAGTCTTGGCGAGTTTAGAACGCAAATTGTTCAATACCAATCGAACAACAACGGACGATTGCCGGGGTATAACGCGAGCGATTCGAGTAAGTTGCTTGAAGCTTGGCAGAAATTCGTGATTAATTATATGGACCTTGGATACGTATCGGAAGCTGAGAAGGGCGAAGGGGAAGAGAGCAACGACGGCTTCTTCGAGCTGAACGAGAATGCGGAGAAGGCTGGGATTACGGATATTCCGTTTATTGATCCGGACGGCGAGCCGATTTACATCGGGAAGGCTTGTGATATGGAGCGCGATTCGGATTGTGAAGACGATGGGAAATCGATGTTGAACTGGAACGCGAATAAGCATGAGATTTATATCTACATGAAAGCCGGTTGTGATGGGGAAAATGCAGTACCGGTCGCGACGGCGAATACGAGGAGCGTCGCATTTAGGTATAAATTAGAGGGAGCAGGTATTTACTGTGGGAATAATTAAACAATAGAAAAAAGACCGCTTCGGCGGTCTTTTTGTGGTATAATGGAGAGTATAAAGGAGTTAATTATGGCAAAAGAGACGAGTAAAAAAGAAGATAAGGACGAGAGCTTGATCCAGCGGAGCCTGGTAGTATTGAAGCCGGATACGGTCCAGCGGGGGATTATCGGCGAGATTATTTCGCGGTTTGAACGAGTTGGGTTGAAGATCGTCGGGATGAAGATGGTAATGCCAGGGGAAGAGCTTTATTACCAACATTACGAAGATATTGGTCAGATGATTACGAGGCGGGGCGAGCAGGCGTTTCGCTATAATGTGAAATATATGATGAGCGGGCCGGTAATTGCGATTGTGCTCGAGGGGGTTGAGGCGGTACCGCTAGTTCGGAAGATTGTCGGGCCGACCGAGCCGAAGTCGGCAGAAATGGGGACGATCCGCGGCGATTATTCGCACATGAGCTTCGGCTATTCGGACAAAAAGGGGATTGGCGTCCCGAATCTTGTACATGCTTCTGGCTCGGTATCTGAGGCGGAGAAGGAGATTGCGTTGTGGTTTAGCGATGACGAGTTATACAATTACTCCGACCTAAACGAAAAGTTTACTCGGTAAATTGTTCTTGGAGCGAACTACTTCCTCAGCGGATGCGCTACTCACGAGACGTACTTTTAGTACGTCTCGTTCCGTTGCTCCCGCTTCGTCGTATTTCATCTCCAAGAAGCAATTTACGTAATGCTCCTACATAAAACCTACCCATCGCTTCATCGTATCTTGCTACTATTAAGAACTCAGCGTCTGCGGAGTACGGCTCAGTCCGCTACTCCCGCCGCCTCGCATAATGCTCCTACATAAAACCTACATATCGCTTCATCGTATTTCATCTCCAAGAAGCAATTTACGTTTTGTAGCCGATGTGGTATAATATTGGTATGACAACTGCTGAGATAACGGCGATAGGTTTAGCTAATCGAATGACGGATTCGGAGCTGTTTGATTTTCAAGAGAAGTTGAAAAGACTAGTCGCTAGACGTAAAGAAAAACAATTTCTAAAGCCGTTATCAAAAAAGGAATTGGCAAAGATTTTGAGCAAATCTCGGGTTCAGGCAGAGCAGGGAAAAACTATAACTAGAGAGGTGGCGCGAGAGAGGGTTCGTGCCAGGTATGGGATTTAGAGTTGAATTAACTCCTCAAGCAGAGGAGATGTATTATAGATGTTTAGAGTATCTACTGTATTACGTGGGCGGAGTCGGAAACGCTCAAGCCGCGCAAAACTTCGTTGATGGGTATGAACGAGTTTTGGACTTGCTGGAGATCAATGCCGAGGGGTGCGGTTTACTGGAAGACGAAAAATTTAGGGCGGAGGGTTATCGGAAGATTCATTTTGAGCATATGTCTTATAAGGTGGTTTTCCATTTAGAGAGGGAAACGGCGATTGTTGATGCGGTTTTTCATGACAAGCAAGATATGAGAAAGTGGTTGGAGTGAGATTTTTGGGGAATTTTGGAGATTTTTTCGCCCCTGTTGTGGGGCGATTTTACCCCTGTTAAAAAGGCTCGATACCCCCT
>JAFUBU010000005.1 GCA_017460045.1 Candidatus Saccharimonadota bacterium | reverse complement strand
TACGACTAATACTCTAACTAGTAGAGATATTGCCTTTGACGATACGATAGACTTATCTACTATCTCTTCCTCTTCCGTAATCGCCCGAACCGGCTATACCCTTACCGGCTGGAAAGACCAAAACAACAATAGCTATGGCATTACTGGGACAGTAGACGTAAACCCAGACGACTTATCGTCTGTGACTCTAACTGCTCTGTGGACGGCCAATACTTATACGATTGCCTACGCCGCTGGCTCTACTGGCGGAACTTGTAGTGTTACTGGTACTTCCGCTACTTACGACCAAAACGTTACGTTATCTAGTACTAAATGTACTAAATCTGGTTATGAACAAAAAGGTTGGTCTACCAGTAGCTCAGCTTCTAATACTAAAACCTACAATCTCGGGCAAACCCTTACTAAGCCCAATCTTACCGCCACCAACGGTGGGACGGTAACGCTGTATCCGTATTTTGAGAGCGCAGTAGTCTCTATGCAAAGTTTCTCCTGCGCTAGTCTATCCGCTGGCGAGACAGCAACTCTAAATGATGCGCGCGACAATAACACATATACGGTTATCAGGATGCCAATCACTTCCGCTAGCGGCCAAGTTGCAATGTCCGGAAAATGCCTAATGACAGAAAATTTAAAATTTGGGTATTCATTACTTAGCAGTAAGACGAGCGGTAGCACTGTTACCGTTAATAGTACAACCTCTCAATACACTCCTCGCGCTACAGATGTCCAAACAGGCGAAACTTTCACCAATTCGGGAAATATCTCTCTAACATATATTTCTCCCACCGAACCAAGTAAATGGACAGCTACTAATACTTATTCTAGCCGGTATTTCACATATACTGACACTGGTTCGACATATGTCTATAACACAAATGGCTATTATTCTTGGGGCGCAGCTATGGTTGCCTGCCCAAAAAATTGGTATCTTCCCACTGTGACACAATGGCAGGCAATAAATAACATGCTAGGCACATCAGAGAGGACATTCTCAGCCGCATTACGCGGTTCAACCTATAAGTTTGTGGCATATGGTGGATGGTTCAGCTCTAGCGGTTTTACCCAGAGAGACACAGTAGGATCTGGCACGTCCCGTGGGTACGGTCATTATTGGACATCGTCTCAATATTCTACTACGCAAGCTCCAATTTTATACTACTCAGACATATATGCCGCTATCTCGCATAGCATGTCCACTATTACGGGGGAAAATAAACAACAAGGAAACAATGTTAGATGCGTCACAAACTAATCTTCATATTACCTAACGTCCGGTTAGTTTTATTAACTACGATATAGCCAAGAGTAAATAGACAAAAGTGTGTATTCACTCACACTTTTTGCTAAGCGGAGTACAAGCCCGCCCTACCAAAAATCCCCCTACGGGGGATTTTAAATCGCCGAAAATCGACGAAAGTCAGGGAAGAACCTTATTTCTTCTTGCTGCCCCCGACAACTACCTTGTCGAGCTCTTTGTTCTTCAAAACGTTGACTACAATTGCGCCAACCCCGACGATAATCATAATCCAGAACCCGAGGCCCATGCTACCCATCCCGTAGGAAGAGCTCGTATAGATAATCATTACGAGGAAGCTAAGCGCCGTCATTACACCGGCGAGAATAATCGTAATTAGGTTCGACTTCTTTGCGGCCGTCTTGTTGACGCTACTCAAAGTCTTCTCCGGCAAGAGCGAAATTACTAGCAATAGAATCGCTACGATTAAGTTAATAACCGCCGCCCAGGTATAGTCGCCGCCAAACGCGTTCGCCGACGCCGAAGTCCCGAAAATCGAAACCTTAAACCATGGCAAGAACAACGTGATAATCCCAACGCCGCCCGCTATTGCACTTAATAATTTTTTTAATGTTAAAGTCATAACAACTCCTTAAATTATTTAATTCTATTTTAAGTCAAAACACCAAAAAATACAAGATAATTTTACAACAACCGCCTTGCTCGCCGTTTGGACCTAGAAGTAGAAAAGCCCCGAAATGCGGGGCTCATCTCCCCAACTCGGGGTTCATTCAATATGCAACATCTCCGCCGCAAACCGATTCGCTAGCCCAGCCGAAAACTTCAAATACTCCTCAACCGGCAAAATCTTGTTCGTAATCGGCGACCTATGCGTCAAATATCCTTCGAACCGTTCCTTCCAAGGTCGCTCGTCTCGCTCATCCATCTCCGCGGCCCCGACCTCCGGCGCCTTGTCCGGCAAACTTCGAATTAGCTCCAGGTCAAGTAGCCCCCGCTCTAAAATCGCCAGATTTAGCTCTCCATAAGCCCCATAAAGCCCCTTCGCCGAGAAAAATTCCTCCGTCGTATAGACCGCTCGCGTCGCCAAATTCTCAATCCGTCCCTCCCTCCTTAAATTCCAAAGATATCTCGGAATTAAAAAGTCGGACAGAAAATGGTAGTCGAGATACAGATGCGCATAAACCCCCATCCTTAGCGGCCAGCTATTTTTCTTCTGCGGCATCTGCCTCAGCGCCGCCGCCAGATCCGGAACAAAAATCCCATGCGCCTTCCTCGAGAAAACCTTGTAGTGCGACAGATTATGGTCTACCGCCAAATCCGGAATTATTCCTCCGAGCAAAAACGCATCTCTCCCGAGGAAATGCTCCTCCCCTGTGACAATTTTCAAATAATTGTTCTCCAGTATCTCCGTCCTCGGCCACTTGCGCAAATTATCGTAAACGTTGCAATTGAATTGTAAATGTTCTAACATCCCCGGCATACTCTCACCTCCTATTCTCAGTCTTCGAACGGGCCTAAACTTAAACAAGGCCTAGCCCCTCAAAGCCCCCTGTTCTAACCGGAAAAATCCCTCAAATTATATCATACCCCCTTAGGAAATACAATGTGGTATAATCACCATATGAGTCATCCTTTTATTTGCATTCCTACTTCATCCAATTCTTCAAAACTTTCTTCAAGACCTAAACGTCCTTGGACCTTTAGGCGTGTCCTTAAGATTATCTTGATTTCTTTTGCTATCATCTTAGCCATCATCATCATTTCCGAAATCGAAAAACGCGCCCACCCCGAGCGATATAATTACCGCTCAAATCAATCCACAAGCTCCCAGTCTACCAATACTTCTAAAAGCTCTAAAAGCGATACTACTAAGCCTTCCACTTCCCAATCTACCGAATCGATCCAATCTCAAACTGAGTCCAAGTCCCAAGTAACCCAGCCCGAAGTCCAAACCGAAGAAAAGCCCCCGACCGAACCCGAACCACAAACCCCGGCCGAGACCGAGCCCCAAGCCCCAACCGAGCAGCCCCAAGAAACTGCTACCCCCTCTTGTTGGCACTATGTCTCCGGCCGTTGCTACGACGACCTCGAAGACGAGGCCGCCGCAGCCGGCTATTACGACCGCCTAAACGGCGATTACGAAGGCCGCTCCTTCGACTACCCCGACGACTGCGACGCTGAATGCCAAGATATCCTCGAAGAGTCCTATTACGACGGTTACTACGACTACTAAAAGTAAATCGACTCCGCTCGATTTACTCCCCAATTTTCCAGACTAAATCGACTCTGCTCGATTTACTTGACAAATTTATATCTGTTTGATATACTAAGACTATGTACAAACGAAAAACTTACCTCGAAAAAATCCGCCCCTACTATAACGACCGGAACATTAAAATCCTAGTCGGTATTCGTCGCTGTGGTAAATCTTATCTCCTAGAACAAATCATCGCCGATCTCAAAAAACAAGGAATAAAATCTGACCACATTATCCATGTTAACTACGAAACCGTCTATCGAGACGACCTTCTCGATTACAAAGCTCTGCACGCTTTCGTTGAAGAACAAATCAAGGATAAATCTACCTACTATCTTTTTCTCGATGAAATTCAGCAAGTCGATAATTTCGCCCATACAATAAACTCCCTCCGCGTCACAATAAAAAACCTCAGTATCTTCATCACCGGCTCAAACAGCAAGCTCCTCCCGAGCGAGCTCCCGACCGAGCTCTCTGGCCGCTACATCGGTTTTCGTATCAGCCCCTTTTCCTATAAAGAATATACCGAATACACCAAACAAGAGGGGGCGAGCGAAAAAGTCTTTTGGGAATACGCCAAATGGGGCGGACTTCCCAACGTCGCCGATTACCAAAAGCCCGCCGAAAAAGAAGAATACCTAAGCTACGTTTTTGACTCCATCGTCCTTCGCGACATCGTCGAACGGCTCTCCCTTAAAAATGTCCTGCTGTTCGAGCAGCTCGTCGGATATCTCCTTGAAACTGTCGGACGCGAATTCTCGCTCGAAAATGTCTTAAACTACCTAAAAAGCTCCGGTCGCGAGGTTGCCCCAGATACTATTTACGCTTATCTCGACGCCCTTCAAAAGGCCCTTCTTATAGAAAAAGTCTACCGCTTCGACCTTCGCGGCAAAGCCGTCCTAAAAACCCTCAACAAATACTATCTTACCGACCTTGGACTTGCCACGATTAAAAACACCAATCCTGAAATCGATGACGCTTACATCCTCGAAAATATTGTTTTTAACGAGCTAAAAAATCGCGGTTACAAAGTTTATATCGGAAAAACCGATAAAGGCGAAATTGATTTTTATGCCACCAAATTCGAAGAGAAACTCTACGTCCAGGTAGCCGCTACTCTTAAAGATGCTACTACCCGCGAGCGCGAGTTTGGCGCTTTCTCGACTATATCTGACAACCACCCAAAGCTCATCCTCTCTCTCGACTCCCGCGATTACTCAAGAGACGGCATCAAACACCAAAACCTCCTCGAATGGCTACTGAACTCGCCAAAAAGCTAGTCAATTTCTCTTGTGTTATATATCAATCTTTATATTTCCAAACATACCCGCCGGCATGTTTCTGCTTCCCACGCAATACATCATGTACAGAATAATAGCTAATGCCAAGTCTCTCTGCGGCTTGTCCGGCTGAACAAAACTCTGCAATAATTCTACCATCATCATCGCACTGCAATACGGCCCTGCCAATCTTCTTTGAGCCCTTAATGCGAACGCTGTCAGCGGTTAGCTCCATCTCGCCACTCTCATATTCTTCAAACCTATCTCTAAATAATTCCTGTATAACATTATCTTTTTCTACATGTCTTACTAACAACTTGTCCTTCACACGGGCGATATCTGGATTATAAAGAACTAAATATGCATCCTTTGCGCCAGTCACAAATAAACCAAACTGAATCTGATACATCACATGTTCGTCAATGTGCTCGTAACAGGCAAGATGATGCTTTTCTCCGAAGGCCTTATGTTCGATAATGGTTCTAATCTCCCCGTCTGTACCATATATGACTCCATCTGGCGAAAAACCAGCCACCTCATGGACAAGAGAATCTACAAAACCAACAGCCTCGACTTTTAAGTTCTTCTTATCAGCAAACTTTGCAACGCCAATCGACTCTAGTTCCCGGCCACGAATCATTGCATCGTTCTCATAATTCTTTTCATCTTCCTCTACTCCCTTTTCTATAGCAAAGCTTACAGAATGGTTTTTAAGATAATAAGCTGTAGAACCAGTAACTTTTCCGAATCTCATCTTAAACCAGTTATCTGACCTCTGCCGAACATTCCTCACCTCATACAAATTAGTCTTAGACTTTGGCTGGATGACTCTATTCTTCATAAAATCTATTACTTCTTGACTGACCTTCACATCCTCCTTCCGCAACGGCTTCGTCAAATATAAGGTATCCATATTTCGGCACCTAGACAACGCTACGTATGTTTGTCCGGCCGCAAAAGCCCCTTTCCTCAAATCCACTCTAACCGAATCAAAAGTCTGACCCTGTGATTTATGGATAGTCACTGCATAAGCAAGCTTAATTGGATACTGTGTAAAACTCGCTTCCTTTACTTTCTCAAGTTTTTTTGTTTCAGAATTATATCTATACTTAATCTTATCCCAAGTAACTTTATCAATCGAATGACTCACACCGTTTATTTTTACCTTTATCATATCTTCACCCAATTCCGAGATAACACCAAGCGTACCATTCACCCACCTTGCTTTTTCTCTTTTATCATTACTAGTATTATCCGTGATATCATTTTTTATCATCATAACTTGACAGCCAACTTTTAACTTTAAATTTAAGTCAGTCGGCATACCAGCTTGAGTAATATCCCCATTTACATCGCCTACATAGGTATACTCTTTCCCAGGTAACTCTGCTAATTTCTTCCTATTTATATCACTAGCCGTTGCATTATCACCAGTCAAAGTGATAAATTGATCGTCATTTGGAATAATATTACAAGAATCATTTATATCTTCTAGCATCGAGTTACTACATTCTCCCAACCTAATCTTATTTAAAAAATCTATAAAGAAATCATCCTTCTGTCTATAAACATGCTCCATTTCAATAATCTTGAAAGGATTCTTTTTTATTACTGGGGCGCCAAAAAAGTATACCGTCTTATACCTATCCTCAATAAATCTACTCTCTTGTCCGCTCGTAACCACTGGCGGCAATTGATATAAATCTCCAAACGCAATAATTTGACATCCGCCAAATGGTCTTTCTTTGTCATCTCTAGCGTACCGCAATTTAGCATCAATCATATCCATCATAGCCGAACTAACCATTGAGACCTCATCAATGACCAGAGCATCAATCTTTCTCAATATCTCTCTTTTTTTGTATCCCATGTCCCGTACGCTCTCTAGGTCTTCAGTGTCTTGCACTTCCAATTTAAGTCCGAAGAAGGAATGTATCGTTTGGCCACCTACATTCAATGCAGCAACACCCGTAGGCGCAACAACCGCCACCTGCTTTCTGGTGTTCTTAACAAAATACTGCAAAAGTACAGATTTGCCAGTCCCAGCTTTACCAGTGACAAACGTATTTTCATTACTTGTTTCCAGCAAATCAAAAATTCGTCTTTGCTCTTCACCTAACTTAACATGCCCATGCTCTATATTTTTTCTTTCATCATTGGATTTTTCCGCTTTCATTTTTTCTCTGCCTTTTATATCGTTATTTATTTGTCTGGCAGCCGTTGTAATCATCGGAGTATCTTGATCTTT
>JAFUBU010000004.1 GCA_017460045.1 Candidatus Saccharimonadota bacterium | reverse complement strand
TGGCCTTAAAGTCGATACTAGTATTACTCCGGGTACTTATACTGGAGATGTATTATATACCGTCTTACCCGATTCTGCTTGTACCGTCTATACCGTTCGCTTTAATGCCAATGGCGGTACTGGGACAATGAGTAATCAGACCATGACAGTAGGGACAGCAACAAATCTCACAATGAATTCTTTTACAAGGTCTGGCTATATGTTCCTCGGTTGGTCTACAGATTCTTCTGCCGCTACTCCTACTTATAAAGACGGAGAAAGTGTGGCAGATATATCAGGATTTAATACTACATTAGACTTATACGCAATCTGGGGACAATCCACTGGCAATATGCAGGATTTTCAGTGTACTAGTTTAGCTTCTGGAGCTACGACTTACCTTACTGATGCGAGAGATAATCAAGTCTATTCTGTTTACAGAATCCCTACGGACCAAACATACCTTAATTCTTCTACTATAGCCAATATTGCCGGGAAATGTTTAATGACTAAAGACCTTGCTTTAGGCTACGTAACAGGAGGCTCAATAACGAAAGGGCAAGACCTTATCCTTTCTACTGGCACATCAGCTGGGTCCACTACCACATCTGCTCCAATTTATGCTCGTGCTGGTACAAATGACTGGTCTACCACTAACTCCGATACAAATCTTCAATATATTAATGGCCCTCGTTCTGGGTACGAAGCCTCCTCCAGCCAGTCCTACTATTCTTATGGGGCCGCCCAAAAAGTTTGTCCGAGAGGCTGGAGGGTGCCGACCATTGATGAATATGCCGATAATTATGGTAGTGGCAGTACAACGACCGCTCCAACTATAGGACTGGCTGCTATAGTAGGGAATAATTCTACTGGCTCTACTATCTTACGTTCATACCCATGGAATTTTATCCGCAGTGGATATTTCGGAGAGAGTGGCTGGTTTGGACAAAGTAAGAATGATGATGGGAACGGAACCTATTGGTCATCTACGCAACTAGGTCCAACTTACGGGTATAATATGATGTTTACAAAGACTTACATACACAGCAGTGCTAATATAGCAAAGAATAACGGTAAGTCAGTAAGATGTATAATAGCAGATAGCTACACCATAAACTACGACTCCAACAACGCTCTTTCTGGCGAACCTAGCAAGACTACCGAGGGAACTGTCTATGAGAATAGCAGTATTACTATGCCAACTGTCGGCACTATGTCTCGTCTAGGCTATACTTTCCTAGGCTGGTCTACCGATAGCTCTGCTACTACGGCTACTTATACTGCCGGTTCTACTGTTACCGCTAAAACTCTCGCTACCGCTACCTCTACTACGGATGGAGGAACTATTACCCTCTATGCCGTCTGGCAATACTCCGTAGAGGACGACGGCGACCTCGGCACTATGCAAAGCTTCGTCTGTAACAATCTCACTTCCGGCCATACCGCTACCGTAACCGATAGCAGGGACAACCAAGCTTACACCATCTACCGCATCCCTACCGATATAACTTATCTCAATTCCAGCACCGTCGCCAACGTCGCCGGTAAATGCATTATGACCAAAGACCTCTCTCTCGGCTACGTTACTGGCGGTTCGATTACCAAGGGGAGTAGCCTCAGTCTTACTACTGCGGATTCTAATTTCGATACCAACGCCTCCGGGACGGGTACTGATGGAGAAACATTCACTTTATCTGGTACCCAAACCGTTATATTCAACTCGAGCTGGGTTAATGCTAGTTCTTCTTATGCCAATATGCGGTATGCGAACGGCCCGCGGTCCGGCTACGAGGCCTATAGTAGCCATCCCTATTACTCTTGGGGGGCTACGCTTGTAGCATGTCCGAAAGGGTGGAGATTGCCAACCAAGGACGAGTATGGAGACGGAACTTCTACTAGCGATCCTACGATAGGCCTTACTGCTATCGTAGGAAACAATGCCGCGGGTGCATCCGCTCTACTGAACAAACCTTTCAGCTTCGTCTTGGGCGGGATTCGTTATGGCCCAGGATGGACAGGGCAAGGGGGTAGCGTGATGTATTGGACATCTACCCAGAGCAGGGCGGGCGTAGCTGCTACGTTAGTAATTTCTACCACGAAGGCATATAGAAGCGGCGAAGCCATGGACAACGGCCGCCCCGCACGTTGCATCGCCGACCCCGTCCCGGATTGCTCCTCTACCGTCCACCCCACCACTACAACTGGTTGTAAAATGAAAGACGGCAACACCTGGATCTACGGCAATTCTGGTAGCACTTTAACCTGGAGTACCCTCTGCACCTCGTCCAATAACTGCAAATCTTCGACCTATTGCCCATCCGGCTATTCCGTCCCGACTAGCTCCATCTTTAGCTCCCTAGTCTCCGCCCAAGGCTCTGGCTCCCAACTTTATTCCGTCCTCGGCCTCTCTAGCAATCGCTACTTCTGGACCTCTACACAGGGCACCAGCGCTACCTCCAGCGCGTACTACTTGTCCGTCACCAGTTCAAGTGCCGCCGTCTACAACAACACCAAGACCAATTCGTACTATTTACTGTGCTATAAGCAATAAATTGCTTTCTGCCGGGCGGCCTCCGGAAGAGCTGGCCGAGAGTCCTTTTCCGCCAGACGGAGTAGCCAAGGGCTGAAGCAACTCAGTTTGCGAGGCCTTGAACGACGAAAATGCAAGAAGCAAATCTAAGGTTCGCGAACAATGCGTTACTCGCCCCGCAATTTTTACAACTACTACCTATTCGAGGACCGACCCTCCTTTAGGAGGTCCGAGAATAGGCTAGTTGTTGTAAAAATTCGGCG
>JAFUBU010000019.1 GCA_017460045.1 Candidatus Saccharimonadota bacterium | reverse complement strand
GCCTATGGGAAACCATACCAATACAAATCAAACTAATTTGAAATACCTTAAGGGTACTAGAGTTTTATCACCCAGCTCGAGTACCCTTAAGGGAGTTCAACTTATTACGTTTGTAATGGTTGGACTCCTTACCTCCTTTGGAATTAGTATATTAAGCAATCTAGCCTTTGGTGGTTTCTTTTCCAATTCCGCTTATGCCGCCTTCTCGGCTAGTATCTCTCGGAGCGGGACGGTCAATCTCGCCGAGTCCGGTTCGGACAGTATCCGCCCGACTTCTTCCGGCACGCTCGGGACGGGGAGCGATACCGTTTCCGTTATTACGAACTGTACCTATTCCGGCTATAAACTCTATGTTTCGGCGACAAGTACCGGTGGGACGGACCTCACTCTGCCGGAAGACGCGGATTATATTCCGACTTCTTCTACGGCTACCGGTTCGGAAACAACCCTTTCTCGCGACACTTGGGGAGTAGGGAAAACCGCTAGTGCTTTCTCGGGGCTTCCAGCCTATACGGCAAATGCTGGTACACTCACACCATTTTATACCGGCACAACCTCTTCTTCCTACGACTTTTACTACGGCGTAAATGTCTCTACGGCTAAGACTCCGGGGACTTATAGTGGAGAAGTACTATATACGGTCCTGATGAACGACGCTTGCTTGAAATACACCTTGAGCTTCAACGGTAACTCCGCCACAACGAATAACCTCTCTAGCCAAGAAATCACTTTTGACGATACTATCGACCTCTCTACCATTTCAAGTAGTAGCAAGATTGCTCGTACCGGCTACACCCTTACCGGCTGGAAAGACCAAAACAACAATAGCTACGGCATTACGGGGACAGTAGATGTAAACCCTACCGACGCTACATCCGTTACTTTAACTGCTCAGTGGCAAGCTAATACTTATACAGTAGCCTATGCGGCTGGCAGTACAGGAGGAGCTTGTAGTGTTGGCTCTACCGCCGCTACTTACGACCGAAATGTCACTCTATCTTCAGCCAAATGTACTAAGACGGGTTATACTCAAGATGGCTGGAGCACTTCCTCATCTGCTAGTAATACTAGAACTTATACTATGGGACAAACCCTCACTAAACCAAACTTTGTTAGTACGAATGGTGGTACTAAAACACTCTACCCGCATTTTGTAGCAAACTCTTATACGATTGCTTATGCCGCCGGGAGCACAGGAGGCACTTGTAACGTTACTAGTACCAGTGCAACCTATAATGCGAACGTTACCCTTTCTTCAACCAAGTGTACCAAGACCGGTTATACTCAAGATGGTTGGTCTACTAGTAGTGCAGCTTCCAATACTAAAACCTACAACTTAGGACAAACTCTTACTACCCCAAACTTTACTAGTACAGCAGACGATACTTATACGCTCTACCCACATTTCACTATCAATACCCATACCGTAACCGTTTCTGGAGGCATTATCGGCACAAGCGGCTCTACCACGACGGGGACTTATAACTATGGCGCTAATGTAACTATCACTGCTAACTCTCCTAGCACCGGTTATCACTTCACTTCTTGGTCTTCTAATAATGGTGGAAGCTTCGCGAGCTCTACCTCTTCTCAAACCACCTTCACCGTGCCGGATGCTAATGTCACTCTAACGGCCGGTACGGCAGCTAATACTCTCTCAATCACCTATTCAGCCAATGGCGGTACTGGCGCCGCTAGTAAGACCTCCGAGACCGGCTACTACGGAACAAACATTACGATGCCGACTCAAAATACCCTCGCCAAATCCGGCTACGACTTCCTCGGCTGGAGCTTATCTAGCACCGCTACCTCCGCAACCTGGACCGCCGGACAAACTGGCGTCTCCCCCACTGCGATTAACAGTAGTTTCTCCTCCTCTACCGGCCTCCCCGCGACAGTCTACGCAGTTTGGCAATCCAGCGTCTCAGACTGCTCCAGCTCGGTCCACCCAACTACTAGTACGGGCTGTAAGATGAAAGACGGCAATACTTGGATTTACGGTAATTCTGGTAGCATTTTAACTTGGAACACCCTCTGCACCTCGTCCGATAACTGTAACTCTGCAACCTATTGCCCCTCCGGCTATTCCGTCCCGACTAAAGCCATCTTCGATTCGCTAGTCTCCGCCCAAGGCTCTGGCTCCCAGCTTTATTCCGTCCTCGGCCTCTCTAGCGATCGCCTCTTCTGGTCCTCTACGCAGCTCGATAGCTCCAGCGCGTACGACTTGCGCGTCCGCAGTTCAAGTGCCCGCGTCCTCTACAGCAGCAAGACCGGTTCGTACTATTTACTCTGCTATAAGCAATAAATTGCTTTCCGCCGGGCGTCGATCGGATACTAAAAAGTAAAGTTCTGGAATTAGCTTTTCCGAACAATGCGTCGCTCGCCCTGCAAAAATTACAACATTTACCTATTCGAACGACGAACCGAAAATTTGTGAGGAGAGAGAATAGGCTAAATGTTGTAATTTTTCGGCGGTAGCAAGCGGCGAGCAGCGCTTAAAAGCCCTTT
>JAFUBU010000018.1 GCA_017460045.1 Candidatus Saccharimonadota bacterium | reverse complement strand
GGTAGTCATTCTGGTTAAAGAATTGTAAAGTTCTTGAATTAGCTTTTCCGAACGTCGCTCGCCGGATGGAGATGCCAAGGACTAAAGCAACTCAGTTTATGTGTCTGACAGTAGCAAGAAGCAAATCTAAGGTTCGCGAACGCTGCTCGCCGCTTGCTACCGCCGAAAAATTACAACATTCAGCCTATTCTCTCTCCTCACAAATTTTCGGTTCGTCGTTCGAATATGTGAATGTTGTAATTTTTGCAGGGCGAGCGACGCATTGTTCGCGAACCTTAGATTTGCTTCTTGCATTTTCGTCGTTCAAGGCCACATAAACTGAGTTGCTTTAGCCCTTGGCTATTCCGTCTGACGGAAAAGTACTCTCGGCCAGTTCTTCAATGTAAGCCGCTATGTTGGACAAATTATCTCTGGCCGTCTTAGTAAGCTCTACGGTATACTCCTGCATTATTGCGACTATACCTCCTTTCAAGCTCGGCAAAAACTCTTTTGGCGGGGATTAGCTCGCCATTCTCCGCTTCTTCAATCCCAGACTCTATCGAGGCATGGAACTCTTCTTCTGACATTGGTTCGAGACCGACGACTTGTCGCCAATTTAACACTGATTTATTCATATTTTAATTTTAACATACGAATGAGCGGAGGGCAAGGAAAAACTGCCCCGAGGGGCAGTTTAAGGTACTGCAGAATACTGCTTTAGAGATTATTTCGTACCGAAGATGCGGTCGCCGGCGTCGCCGAGGCCGGGGACGATGTAGCCGTCCTTGTTGAGACCTTTATCCAAACAACCGATATAGAGCTCAACGTCGGGATGATTTTTCTGTAAGAGGTCCATTCCCTGCGGAGCGGCGATAATGCAGATGAAGCTGATTTTCTTACAGCCTTTCTCCTTTAAGAGCTTAATCGCCGCGTCGGCCGAACCGCCAGTCGCGAGCATCGGATCGAGAATGAAAATTTCTCTCTCACTAATACCGTTGGGCTGCTTTTCGAAGTAAACGTGGGGCTCAAGAGTCTTTTCGTCGCGGTACATACCAATAATTCCGGTCCGCGATTTCGGTACGACGGCCTTGACGGCATTTTCCATACCTAAGCCAGCGCGCAGAATCGGGACGACAACTAACTTCTTGCCGGAAATCCGCTTGCCAATAGTTTTGCAAATCGGCGTCTCGACGACATACTCCTCGAGCTCGAGATGTTGCATCGCCTCGCAGCAAATGAGCGTAGTAACTTCCTCAACCAACTTGCGGAAAGTCGAACTGTCGGTATCCTTTTTACGCATCTCGGTAATCTTGTGCATTAAGAGCGGATGCCAGCTCAAGACGTGCGTCGTATGCGTCGGTCGGACGGACGGATACGGTACGCAGAGGCTCTGCTCGTGTTTCAAGACTTCTTCGAGTACTTTTATTTCGGACTTGGTCATAATAATCCCCCTTTCTTTTAAAATACGATTGAAGCCCTACAATAACTAGAGGTATTGTATCACGGTCGATAGGTTTTAGCAAATAAAATAAATACAGCCTCGTCGGCTGTATTACTCCAATCGGGTATCTCTCAACTCTACCCGATTCTTGTTCTTATTTTACCACGAGCGACTTCTTCCTGTCAACCTTGATTTTCGGGAAAATTATGATAGTTTTACACAAGCCCCAACAGGGGAAAACCGAACAAGCCCGCCTTGACAATTTTGAATTCGATGGTTTGGACAGAATAGCAAATGTTTGATATAATTTTGATATGAATAGAGTACCCTTAGCGGAGCGGATGCGGCCGACGAGCCTAGATGAAGTAATCGGGCAAGACGAGATTATCGGCGAGGGAAAGATTTTGACGGAAATCGTCAAGAAAGGCGAGCCGGTCAATCTGATATTTTGGGGGCCGCCAGGGACCGGGAAGACGACGCTAGCGCGGATTTTAGCGAAAGAATATAAGGCGGACTTTGTCGAGCTGTCGGCGGTAACTTCGGGGAAGAAAGATATTGAGGCGGTCGTCGAGCGGGCGCGACAAAATTGGAATCTACAAATTCGAACGGTTCTATTCGTGGACGAAATTCATAGATTTAATAAGGCCCAGCAAGACGCGTTTTTGCCGCACGTCGAATCGGGGCTGATTATCTTAATTGGGGCGACAACGGAAAATCCGTCCTTCGAAGTTATTTCGCCGCTCCTGTCGCGCTCGCGGGTCGTAGTCGTAAAACATCTCTCGCGCGACGATATTTTGAAAGTAATCGAGCGGGCCTTAAAAGCCGAAAAGGCGAGTCGACGAATGGACAAGTCGGCGCGCGAATACCTGGCCGAGCTTTCGGGCGGAGATGCGCGAAGTGCGCTCGGGGATTTGGAGCTTTCGTTATCGCTCGCCGGGGCAGGAAAAATTACCGTCGAGATTGTCAAGGAGGCGGCGGGGCGAAAAGTCCCGGGCTACGACAAGGCCGGCGACGGCCATTATGACAATATCTCGGCGTTTATTAAGTCGATGCGGGGCGGAGACGTCGACGCGGCGCTTTACTATCTGGCACGGATGGTCGAGGCGGGAGAAGACCCGAAGTTTATCGCGCGGCGGATGACGATTTTTGCCTCGGAAGATATTGGATTAGCGGCGAACGGCGGACTAAATATGGCGGTAGCGTGTTTTCAAGCGGTCGAGCGGATCGGGATGCCGGAGTCGGGCCTGATTTTAGCTCATACTGTTGTAGCTTTGACAAAATCGAAGAAGTCGCGGAAGACGACCGACGCTTGGTATAAGGCGCAGGATTTAGCGAAGAAGTCGATGGGGCTACCGGTCCCGATCCATCTCCGAAACGCGCCGACGAAGTTGATGAGAGATTTAGGCTTTGGCAAGGGTCAAAAATGGGAGGCGGGCTTTCATCTTGATAAGTCCTACCTCCCGGATGAGATTAGCGGTCAAAAGATTTTTGAAGAGTAGTTAGTCGATACCGGCGATAGCCCAGGCGATATCAGTATTCGGGATAGCGGTAAAGACGACGGTATTGCTGTAGACGCCGGACGGAAGGACGGATTTGACCTTGGCGCCGATCGTAACTTCGGTTTCGTTGTTGGTCGTAGCGGAGCCGTAAGTTTTAGCAGGCTCGGCAGTCTCGATAACGTCCGGGTTTACATCGGGATTGTAGGCGTCGGCTTGGACCGGCTTGTAGTTCGCGCCGCCGTCGACGGAGTAGCCCCAAGAATTTTCCGGGAAGTTGGCCTTTTTAGTTTCGCCTTCAAGGGCTTTGATGCGATCGGTAATACCATCTTGGGAGAGGGTCGTATCGGCTTTATCGGTAGTAATATAAAGCGAGTAGCCGTCCGGGTCGTTGGTGCTGACCTTAACCGTAACTTTTCCGGTACCCATATTGGCGCCCGAAGCGCGATCAATTTCAATCGGGAGCGCACCGTCTTCGTCGGTCCCCTCGGTCGACAACGAAATAATCGGATGGACATTGGCCGTAAGTACAGCCGTAGCCGTATCTGCGTTCGCGCTTTCTGCAGGAGCAAGGACGGAGTATCCAACAAAGACGCTAAGGAGCGCCGCAGAAAAGAAGCTAAACACCCAGAGAAACTTTCCTCTATCTAATCTCATCTTTTTAACCTTTTTGTTTTTAAATAATATGACCTTTTGTACTTTTATTTTAGCATGAGCACATTTTAATTGCAAGACTTTTTTCGAAGGTTTTTTCCACAATAAAATTCGCCCTGGCGGGCGGTTTTATATCCATGTAGTGATGAAACATGGTGGCTCCGACTGGACTTGAACCAGTGACACAAGGCTCTTCAGGCCTCTGCTCTACCAACTGAGCTACAGAGCCATCTTGTACTGTTATTATAGCACAAAATATGATAGAATGGAAGTATGAAAAAGATGAATACTACCCCGATTTCGGGAACGATGGAGCTTTTACCGTCGGAGCAAGCGATTTTTAACAACATTAAAGAGCGGATTGCGCGGGCGTATCATCTACATGGATTTCGGGCAATTGAGCCACCGACGATTGACCGAAATGAGATTTTATTTGCAAAGGCGGGCGGCGATACTGAAAAACAGATTTACCGAGTCGTCAAGACCGACGAGGCAATAGAGGATTCGGACCAGTCTTTGCGGTTTGACCATACGGTGCCGCTGGCGCGCTACGTAGTCGAACACGAGTCGTTTCTTTCTTTCCCTTTTCGGGTAACGCAGATTGGTAAGAACTTTCGCGGAGAGCGAGCGCAAAAGGGGCGATACCGCGAGTTTTACCAATGCGACGTCGACGTAGTCGGGCGCGAAGAGCTTCCGATTGCGTACGACGCGGAGGTCATCGCGACGCTTTACGATGCGCTTTCCTCGTTTTTGAAGCCGCAGATGTTGATTCGGATTTCAAACCGGAAAATTCTCTCGGGGCTAATTCAGATGCTCGACCTGTCCGAGAAGTCGGCCGCGATTTTTAGTATTATCGACCACGCCGAAAAGGTTCCGCCGGTCAAGAGCCAGCAGTTCTTAATGGAAGAGATTGGCGACGACGACGAGGTAGATTTCTTTGTCGAGTTTATGAGCGCGTCGGGGACGGACGTTGAAGTCCGAGCGGTACTCGAGGCGATTTTACACGAAATTAAAGAATACGTACCGGCCGAAATCCAGGCTAGCGAGCGGTTTGTCGCCGGCGAGAAGTTGTTGATGGCCGGGCTTTCCGAGCTTTGCGAGGTTTACGAGCTGCTGAAGAGACGGGGACTCGGAGAGAATATTGTCTGCGATATGCTGATTGTACGCGGGCTGGATTATTATACTGGGACGATTTTTGAGACGGTCTTGCCGGAGTATAAGTCGATCGGGTCGGTTTGCTCGGGCGGGCGATACGAAAACCTCTGCGAATTCTATAGCGACCAGCGGTTTCCGGGAGTCGGAGGGTCGATTGGGCTATCGCGACTATTTTACGTTTTGTCCGAGAACGGGCTACTTCCGGAAGTCTCGCCGCTACTCGACTATGCGATTATTCCGATGTCTTTGAATGAGTACGAGGCGGCTTTTCGGCTCGCTCGAAAGTTGATGGACGAGGGACGGGCGGTTGATGTAATTTTGACAGACAAGCGGCTTGGGGACAAGCTAACTTTTGCGACGAAAGTCGCGCGCGCCGGAGTCGTACTGGGCGAGCGAGAAGTCTCCGAGGGTAAGGCTCGGGCGAAAGATTTCGCCAGCGGAAATGAAAGCGAGATTGAGCTCGGCTAGATTTTCTTCGCCTCGAAGAGGACGGTAGGGACGGCGGGGGGAGGGGTAAAATCGGAAGGCTTTAGGGGGTAGCGAATCTTGGTCTGGTATTTTGACGTAAGCGCGTAACCGAGCTGTGAGGTATAATGGCGATCGGTATTCAAGAGCTTCAGGGCGAGTTGTTTTTGCAAAATCAAGTATATCGCATCGGGCGGGTTAGCGCTTTCGATTAGTTTGTGGAGGATGGCTGAAGAGAGATGGAACGGCGGGTTGGCGAAGATTTTGTAAGGTTCGTCTGGGAGATCCAACTCGAGAAAATCCGCTTCGACGACTTGAACATTTTCGAACTTGGTAACATTTTTCCGAAGTTTCGCCGCCGCGACAGGGTCCGGCTCGATAGCGTAGACTTTTTTACAACGCTTGGCGAGGGCAGAGGTAATTACTCCGCTCCCGGCGCCAATATCTAAAACTAGGTCGCGCTTTTTGAGATTCGAATGGCCAATCAACATCAAGGCAAGACGGGGACTCTTCAAAAAGTGTTGGGATAAATGGCGGTTTCTAGTATTTGACATATTGCCTATATTATATCATGGCCGAGATTCCGGCTCAAGTTGTCTAGGCAGCCGTAGATATTTTTCAGAGAAATTATTTCTTTAGGCCGGCGCTCAAGTATTGCTTGACGTAATTGTAATCCCAAGAAGGGTCAAAGCCAGATTGGACCCAGCTATTAAAGGCGAAGTAGGGGAGACCAGACTCGACGACCTTGGCGGCTTTTTCGGTATTTTTCTTGACTGCTTCGAGGGTTTCGTCCGACTCGTAGCAGCTCTTAAAATCGTCGTTCGCGACGCCAGCTTTCTTCGCGACCGTCTCAGTCCAATATTTTTCGGTCATATCGGTAATCATCGGGGAATCCTTGCTGTCGCCGATACCCTTGCTATGGTAGTCTTCCCAGAGCGACATAATCCCAGATTCGTAGTAATCCCAAAACTTGTCCTGTTTCGCGGCACAATAAGCGCCCTTAGCACTCCAGCGCGACATCTCCGGACGATGGCTACTATTTTCGTAGAGAAACTCGGTCACGCGGACCTCGTAGAGAATCTTGTTTTTCTCGAGATAATCTCGGAAATCGTCTTTATTGGCAATCGTCAGGCGCGACCAGACGTCGCAGTAGGGGCAAGCGAGGTCGGTATAAAAAACATAGTAGTTTTTGGCGTCCATGTCGCCGATAGTCGTCGCGACGTCCCAGACTTTGTCTTCATTTTTCGGCTTGCTATTAGTATTCATAACAAGTAGTGCTATAAAAACTCCGACGAGCAACAGCAAAACTCCGATTCTAATTCCCTTTTTCATCTTGGCTCCTTTTTTCTATTATATCACGTTTCTGCGGCAGATTTTTGGTAACTATGGCAACATAGGCATCGTAGCCGAGCCTTTTCAAAGTCCAGAGGGCGAGGAGAATCGCGAGCCAGGTCAAAATCGCCGAGACCGTCCCGGCGAGCGCTACGCCGGAGCCAAAAAGAGTCGTCAAAATCGGAGTAAGGAGCGCCGTCCCGCAAGTCGGGCAGCCGGAGCCGAGAACGGCGAGAATGGCAACAATCCCGGAGTTTTGGACCGAGGCAGAATTGTCGGTCCCCTTTTTGCTATATTTAACTACGACGACCAGCAGACCGATTAGTAAACCTTGCAAAAGCGCCAAGAGAAAGATACCGAGCCAATCGGTAAAATTGCGGTTCAGGCCGAAAGTCTGGAGAAAAGCGTCCCAAATAACCTTGAGCCCGTCCGGAAAGCCGAGCGTACCGATTAAGTTGAAAGAATTAAGCCCGGCGAACAGGAGGTTTAAGAGCGTACCGAAAATACAGAAAGTCGGGACAAAGCCGAACCAAAACCGTTTTTCTTTGGTCGCGAGGAGAAGCCCCCGGACGGAGAACTTCGAATGTTCGAATTCGTCGTTGAACCATTTCTTGAACGGCCGCCGTTTTGCTCCACTTGTCATAGGGATATTATACCACAAGCGGCTAATTTTCGTCGAGAAAAGCGCCAGACTGGCGAGACCAGAGGCGAGCGTAGGCGCCGCCTTTCTTTAGTAACTCGGCATGGGTACCGGTCTCGACGATTTTGCCGTTTTCAAGGACGACGATACGGTCGAGGTCCATAACAGTCGAGAGGCGGTGAGCGATGACGATGGAAGTCCGGTCTTTGATTAGTTCTTTCAGAGCGCCTTGAATGAGCGCCTCAGACTCGGAGTCGAGGGCAGAAGTCGCCTCGTCGAGAACGAGAATTGGAGCGTCTTTTAAGATAGCGCGGGCAATGGCGATACGTTGCCTTTGGCCACCGGAAAGTTTAATCCCTCGTTCGCCGACTAGAGTATCGTAGCCACTTGGTAGGTCTTTAATAAATTCGTCGGCATTGGCAAGTTTTGCGGCACGCTTAATTTCCTCGGCGGTCGCGTCAGGCTTGCCATAGGCGATGTTGTCGGAAATACTACGATGGAAGAGGGCGGTTTCTTGCGGGACATAGGCAATGTTTTTGCGGAGAGAGGCTTGAGTGACATGTTTGATGTCTTGACCGTCGATGGTAATTTTACCCTGGTTGACATCGGCAAATCTTAAGAGAAGTTTAGTCAAGGTCGTCTTGCCAGAGCCGGAAACTCCGACGAGGCCAATGCGCTCGCCCGGCTTAACCTCGAGCGAGAAGTTGCTAAAAACCGGAACCTTGGCATCGCTATGTTTAAAGGTAATATCATCGAAATCGATTGCGGCGCGGCTAACTTCGAGTTTAGTGGCGCCAGGGAGGTCGACGACGTCGTCCTTTAAATCGAGAATTTCAGTCATCTCCTTGGCATCGCCAAAAACGCGGTTCATGTCCTTGAATACGTTGTTTAGATCCCAAAGCAAATCGACGATGTTCAAGGAATAAGAAATCATCAGATAGAGCGTCGCAAAGCTTATTCCAAGCCAAGCCTGTCCAATTAGGAGAAATACTAAAATATTTGCAGTAATACCGATGTAGATAACATCAAATAGCGAGTTGCGTTTGATATTTGCATGGAGTAGGTTGATCGTGGCGCGTAAATTGAAATGATTGTATTTAGCATAACGACTATGTTCATATTCTTCACTTGCGTAGGATTTTACGGCGGCGATATTCGAAATAGAATCAGAAAGCTGGCCGGTCCTAAGACTGTCGGTAGAGGCCACTTTTTCGTTTAGAGGTTTCATTTTTTTGAACCAAACGTAGGCGATTATTGAATAACCAATAATCAAAATCGTAAGTCCAACGGCGAAAAGTGGGGCTACGGCATATAGAACAGCCAATGATGCCACTATGACAACAACCATTTGGATAACTGACCATACTAGCGAATCAAAAAATCGTTCATAAGCGCTAATGAACTTGTTGGTTTGGCTAACTAACGAACCAGAGAAGCGATTACTATGAAATTGCATAGATTGGGCTGAAATCGTATCAAAGGCCATGTTCGCTAAATCGTACATAGCATATATTTCCATTTTCCAATGAGCCCAAATGCGTAGCTCGCCAAGTATGGCACTAAAAATTATTCTGAGCCCAATAATCAAAAGTGCGAATGGAACAAGGTTTTCGATAATATATTCTTTACTTGGATTGTTCACGACTTCGCCAACAACAATAGAGATAAGGAGCGGGGTAATGACACCGCGGAAGAGTACTACGATTGGGGAAGTAATAAAAGTAATCGCCGTATAAAGCTTGTGCTTTTTGGTAGCCTGCCAAAAATAGTGCAGGGTGCGCCTTGTTGTACTTTGCCTTTTCTTGCTCATCAGAAATAATTATATAATAATTATTTCTAGACTGCAAGTATTATAACTCGGCGATTTTGACGCGGACTTGCTCCGCAGTGTCGCGGTCACGGACGGTGACGGTGTCGTCTTCGAGCGTATCGAAATCTACGACGATACACTTCGGGGTACCAATTTCGTCTTGTTTACGATAGCGCTTACCGATATTACCAGAATCGTCCCAAGTGACATTACCGTATTTTTCCTTGAGCTGCTGATAGACTGTTCTAGCCTTTTCGACGAGCTCGGGCTTGTTCTTGAGGAGCGGAGAAACGCAGAAACTGTAAGGAGCAAGATGCTCCGGGAGCTTTAAGACGACCCTTTTACTCCCGTCGATTTCGTCCTCAGTGTAGGCTGTAGAAAGGACCGCAAGAATCAAACGCTCGACGCCAATACTCGGCTCGATGACATGCGGGATGAAAGCCTCTTTAGTATTTTTGTCGCGATATTCGAGGTTTTTACCGGATTCGCGAGCGATATTTTGAAGGTCGAAGTCAGTCCGATAAGCGAGGCCCATCAGCTCTTCTTCCCCGCCGGGGTAATCGAACATGAAATCGACGGTACGCTTGCTATAGTGAGCGCGGTCTTCCGGGGCGACTTCGAGATCGTGAATCTTGTCTTTCGGCAAGCCCATTTTCTCTTCGAGGAAACGATGGTTTTCTTTTAGCATCATTTCAAAGCTCTCTTCCCAAGCGTCCGGGCGGACAAAGTGCTCAATCTCCATCTGAGAGCATTCACGGTCTCTCAAGATGAAGTCGCGCGGAGAAATTTCGTTTCTAAACGCTTTGCCCTGCTGGGCAATACCGAAGGGGAGGTCGGGATAAATCGTATCAACGATGTTTTTGTAGTTAGTGAAAATCCCTTGGGCCGTCTCCGGACGGAGGTAGGCAGTAGATTTTTCGACTAGCTCTTCATCAGTATCATCCGGGAGAACGGCGCCAACGCGGGTAGAAAACATCATATTAAACTTGCGAATCGGGCCCCAATCAATCTTGCCACAAGTCGGGCATTTGACCTTGAGGGCGTGAAACTCCTCGGTTGTGACCGACTCGGTGATGCCGTCGGCAATCTTGTCGGCGCGAAAACGGCCGTGACAATTTTTGCATTCGACGAGCGGGTCGGCGAAAGTCGCAGTATGGCCCGAGGCAACCCAAGTCCGCGGATTCATCAGAATCGCGGCATCGACGCCGTAAATCTCGTCGCGACTTTCAACCCAAAAGTTCCACCAGGCGTTTTCGATTTTGCGTTTTAGCTCGACGCCGAGCGGTCCGAAGTCCCAAGTCCCGGCGAAGCCTCCGTAAATATCCGAGCCCGGGAAAATGAATCCGCGGCGTTTACATAGACTAACAATATCGTCGAGCGCGGCCATTACTTGTCTTCCCAGCGTTTGATAGCGGCTTTGATGACCTCTTTGGCTTCCTCAATATCGCCGAATTTTTCGACTTTAGTCGTACCAGGCTTCTTCAGGTCTTTGTAATGGTTGAAGTGGAACTCGATTTGTTCCAAGGTCCGTTTCGGCAAATCTTCGAGCGAATTGTAGCGGTCGCCATTATTGCGGTCGTCGGCCGGGACGCAGATAATCTTATCGTCGACTTCGCCGTCGTCGACAAACTTCATGACGCCGAGGATTTTAGCGGTCAGATAAATACCGGTCGTCAGCGGCTGGTCGGTAATAATCAAGGCATCGAGCTCGTCGCCGTCCTCATCTAAAGTCCTCGGGATAAAGCCATAGTTGCAAGGCTTGGCGAAGGCCATCGGCTCGACGCGGTCGAGCATAAAGCAGGCGTTTTCGCGGTCCCATTCAATCTTATGATTAGAGCCGGTCGGGATTTCGACCACGACCGTAATTTCGCCATTTTCGTAATCCCCCGCATCAAAGATTTTGTTAAAATCTGCCATAGTAAAAACTCCTTTTTCTAATTATACCATACTTAGCAATTTAATGGCATCTAAATATGCCTCGAGACCTTTAACTCGAGCGACCAACGCAAGAGGGCTGACGAGCATTAGGCGAACGATTTTGATTTCGGAAGCGCCGATATTCCCTTCGGGGAGTTTCCTCAAGGCCATCTCGGTAGAATCCCAGACGTAGTGCAAATCCTCTTGTAGCTGGTCGCCGTCGGTATCGCAGAGGATGTTGATTTGCTCGCCGCGGATACGGGCGAGGTTAAAATTAAACCAGGTCTCGACGAGCCTTAAATCAAGGCCGTCGTTTAGGCCTTCGAGCGACTGCTTCAAGAGGCTAAAGAACTCGGGACTATCGATTTGGTCAGTCACGCGCGCAAGCTCCTTGAGGATTTTCGAGGCGAGGTTAAGGCGACCAAGGTCGAGGAGGAGATTTTGGTAAAAGGTTTGCATCTTGGCCGAGGTCAGAAGAGCGAGGTCAGATTTTTGGCTACGGTGTAAGACGACCGCGCTCAAAGTAAAAAGCTCGATGCCGCCGGCGAGCTTGGACTTTTCTTTGCGGACGCCCTTGGCGAGACAAGAGATTTTTCCCTCGGGGGTAAGCAAGTTTAAAATCCGGTCGGTTTCGCCGTAATTAGTCCGACGGAGGACGAAAGCTTCGGTTTTTAAATCAGGCTCAAGCACGCTCGGACCTCCTCGGGGGTAAGAGTATCTTTTTTCAAAACGCGTTTGATACCGTAGGCGGGAAGAGCGGGGAGCTTTAAGTCTAAGGATGTAACTATTACAACGGGGATTTGGGAGGTATTTTCGTAGGAAACTAACTCGTTTAGAAAAGTAAAGGCGTCGGGACCGTCGAGAAGAACGTCGAGAAAAATCAATTTTGGGGCATCTTCGTCGATAACGTTAATGGCTTCGAGCGCATTGGGAAAAAGTTTGGTTTCTTCGGGGCGGAGGTAGCGAGCGAGGCACTTCGCCATCTCTAAATCGTCGTCTATGATATAAATCATACAAATAGACTTTCTTGTTTAGCCGCCGGAAGTTCAACATAAAAGCTCGTACCGTCTCGATGGCGGACGGCGCCGACCGGGGCGTGCATCGCTTTAGAAAATTTCGAGGCGATATAGAGGCCGAGACCCGACGAGCCGGGGCGCATCGCAATCGAAGTCGGCTGTTCGAGCCACCCGCTCCGAAGCGCCTTCCAGACGTCGGTCGGGAGCGCCGGGCCAAAGTCGCGGACCTCGAGACGGACGTTTTTTTGGTGGTCGCGGACAGTAAGGCGACTCGCAGTCTCGACGTCGGAATAATGGAGAGCATTGAGGCAGAAATTGTAGACAATTGAATGAATTAAATCGCGATTGCCGACGACGAGGCGAGCGTGGTTACGATAGTCGATTTCGAGATTTTTACGGTCGGCGCGGAAAAGTTTCCCAAGCTCACTAGTAACGTCGTTGCAAACCGAGCGGACCGCGACCGATTCGAGATTTACCCGACCGGATTCGATGCGAGCGATACTGGTCAAGTCGTTGATTTGTTTAAGCGCGCGGTCGGAGACATCGATCATCTCGCGCTGGATCTCGAGGCGTTCCCTATCCGAGTCGGCGTATTCAAGCGAAAAAGCGAGTTGGCGCAAGAGGGCCAACGGGCCCTTGAGCTCGTGCGCTGCCACCAAAACTCCGTTTACCTCGCTTAACATACCCCTATTATAGCACAGATTCTAGGAATTGTACTTCACGGAGGCAAGAATAATGTTGTAAAAATCAGATTCGAAGAGGAGGGCGTCGGTCTGGAGGACGACGGTTTTGTCGCGGATTTTGAAAACGGCGGCGATACCCTGGAAATCGTTGTCGAGTTTACCGGTATAGATATTGGCGTTGGCGCCGCCAACCGGAGAGACAGTCAAGGACATTTCGCCGTCTTCGACGTCGCTCTGGTAATTACGGATATAGCTATCGAAGCTCTCGTTCAAAATCATTACGCGGAGGGCAACAGGATTTTCGCGGTTAAGCGGGGGGACTTTATCAGGGTTTAAGTAGGCTTTTAGCTCGCCGCCGCTCGAGGCGTCGTCTTCCTCATAGAGGCTCCAGGTCTTCGGATATTCGAAGGTCAAACTACCGAGGTCGCTCGGGCCAGAGAACATCTTATAGGGGTATTTTTCGCGTTCCTCAAATTCTTGTTGGGTCTCGGCAATAGCCTCGCTCCTAGCAACCGCAACGGCAGAGTCAATCTGGCCCTGGACATTGGTCTCGGCGGCATCCCACTTACTGTACATCCAGATAAAGAGGCCGATAAAGGTAACGGCAACAAGCGAGACAATAATCGTCACAATAATCCAGAGAATCGAGCGATTTTTCTGAGTCTGGAGCGCATCTTTCGGGATAATCTGGTTCCCCTGGAGCGGAGTCTCAGCGGAGTGGGAATAAGGCTGGTTTGGCATCGTCGCCCCAGGAGTCGGATTTGGGCCAAAATTCGGATTTGGCGCGGCGCCCGGGCCGGGGTTAAAGATAGGTTGAGAATTATACGTATTATCCATTACTTATATTTTATTCTTTAGCGAAATCTTTGTCAATTACTGTAATCTCGTTTTTGAGATTTTCGAGGTCAGTCTCGATTTCTTTGGCGAGGCTACTGGCGGCGCGATATTTCTCGGTCGCCTGGTCGAGCGAGAAGTCGTCGCCGTAAAACCAGTCGGTAAGCTCGCCAAGTTTGGCGATTTTTTGATTGATGGTTGGTTTTTCGGTCATATTAGTTCCTTTCTTTAACTTGTTTAATTTCGGCCTGGGCAATTTGTTTTGTCGTTGTAATTTCGATAATTTCTCCGGGGGCGAGTTTGCCAGAAACGATAGAGTAGCCCTGCTTTAGAACTAGCTCGGGATTCAGGCGCTCGATAAGCCTTAGGGAGCTTCTAGCCTTTTCAATTTCAGCGTCGATTTTAGTCCTGGCGGTCTTGCGGTAATTTTCGAGCGAGTCGAGAGTCGAGGCGACGGCTTGGAGGATTTTAGCACCGGCGGATTTTAGCTCGGTCTCAATCTGGTTTTGGACGGCGCGCTTATCGGGGGTAATGAGCTCGGCGACGTTCGACGGGGTCGAACCGCGGAGGTCGGCGGCGAGATCGGCGAGCGACTCGTCAACTTCGTGGCCAATACCGGTCATGACCGGAATTTTCGAGACAGCAATAGCGCGGGCGAGACTCTCGTCGTTAAAGCAGGCGAGGTCGTCGCTCGAGCCGCCGCCGCGGATAATGACGACGAGCTGGACCTCAGCTTTTTCGTTGAAGTAATTTAGGGCGCGGATAATTTGGGCCGGGGCGTCGATACCCTGGACTTGGACGTGGGCGGTCTGGATTTTGAGCCCGCCCCAACGAGCGTTGATGATTTTGCAAAAGTCGGCATAGCCGGCGGCGCCGGTACTCGAAATGACGCCGATTTTAGTCAAGTTTTCAGGGAGGGGGCGTTTTCTTTCAGGGTCGAAAAGGCCCTCCTTCTCGAGCTGCTTTTTTAGCATTTCGAAGGCCTTTTTAATACTGCCTTCCCCGACCGGCATAATCTGTTCGACGGTAAAGGAGAAGCGACCCCATTTCATGAGCTTTGGGTAGCCGCGGACGAGGATTTTCATACCGTCTTCGAGCGGGGTTTTGAGCTTGAAAAGCGGCAGAAAACAGGGGAGGCTCGCCTCTTCGTCCTTGAGATCGAAAAAGACCCATTTGCCCTGGTTAATCTTAAAGCCGGAGACTTCGCCCTCGATCAAGACGCTCGGGTAGGCGTAGTCGAGCGTCTGGTTGCAAACGTCGATAAATTCAGAGACGGACAAACGAGGGTCTTGGTACATATAATGATTATAGCACGATTAGTGGCTCGCGCCAAAATACCGCCTATGTTGTCTATTTTACAATTGACAAATCGGCCCATAAGCGGTATAGTGGAAGCATAGCAAGTTATATTGAACTAGGATTAATATGACTCACTATGCTTGTAGGGTTAGAAGACTTGCCTAGCGGCGAGTCTTCTTAATAGTGAGAGTAAGCTCAAACGGTCTTAGGTTCAAATGAAAATGTACCATTTTTGCCTCCTTTCTTTTTTCCAAGAAGGACAAGGTTGTGGCCTAGTACTGCCTTCCCGCAGTTGTGCCTTCCTGTGGCCCACCTGAGGCCAACTTGTAGTCAAGCTTCAAACCCCACAAATAGAGTATATATCAAATTCGAAAAAAGTTGCAATCATAACCATGATACAAAATGGCAAAAATAGCCCAGCGTAAGAACTTTCGCCCCTGAGGGGATGTTGACTATTTTACAAAGTTACGCGGTTTACGGTTATTTTGTATCTATGAGTCTGGTTTCACTCACGTCCGATGTCCACCAGAAGAACTGCCGAGAGCTCCTTTTCCGAACGGGAGATTTCTCGCCCTTTGATCCTCGGTATTCGTTCTGGTCACAGAATAGTAAAGTTCTGGAATTAGCTTTTCCGAACGCTGCTCGCCGAATGGAGATGCCCAGGACTAAAGCAACTCAGTTTGCGAGTCTGACAGTAGCAAGAAGCAAATCTAAGGTTCGCGAACGCTACTCGCCACCCGCTATCCGCCGAATTTTTACAACAACTAGCCTAGTCTCGGACCTCCTACCGGAGGGTCGGTCCTCGAATAGGTAGTAGTTGGAAAAATTGCGGGGCGAGGAACGCATGGTTCGCGAACCTTAGATTTGCTTCTTGCATTTTCGTCG
>JAFUBU010000017.1 GCA_017460045.1 Candidatus Saccharimonadota bacterium | reverse complement strand
AGCTAGTCTACGACTTCCCTTTGACCGACGAGGAAGTTGTAAAGATTACAACGACGCTTGAGGAGGCCGCTAAGGAAACCGGCTACTGGGAAGAAGATAAATTACAGGCGGGCGACCAAATTATCGAAAATCGCCGTTCGATGGTCGCTTTCTCCGCTCTTGGCCAGCGCGCTGGTACTACCCAGAAATACGAGTGGGACCCCGATACAAAAAAGCGCCAGGAGATTGTTAAGAGAGCCGTCGAGAAAGCCCCCGAGTTCCAGTTTGAAATCGGCGGGACGACCTCTATTAACGCTTTCAAAAAAGGTATGAATAAAGAGTTTGGTATGACGAAGCTCCTCGAAGTTCTAAAGGTCGAGAAAAAAGATATTCTTTATTTCGGCGATATGACCCAGCCCGGCGGAAACGATTACCCGGTCGTAAAAATGGGGATTGATACTATTACCGTTCGCTCCCATGAAGATACGGCCTACGCCCTTAGAGGCATACTCGGAGTCCTTTAGACGAATCGGCGACCCTTGCCGAAAAAGTAGACGGCTGGTATAATAAAAGCATGAGCAAAACTTATATCGTGGGCAACTGGAAGATGAACCTAAACGTCGGGGAATCTTCTCTATATCTTCATAAACTTCTCAAGCGTCTAAAGATTGCGCGCGGGGTCGAAGTCGTAATTGCGCCGACGACTTTGGCGCTCCAGCCTCTATCGCTTCAAATCGACCGCAAGCGCCTAAAGCTTGCCGCGCAAAATTGCTACTACCAGGATTTTGGCGCTTATACCGGCGAGACGAGTATTTCGTCCCTGAAGGGGATTGCCGACTATGTGATTATCGGCCATTCTGAGCGCCGTAATATCTTTAAGGAGACCGATAAGGATATTCGCAATAAAGTCGCCGCCGCCCTCCGTAATAATATTACCCCGATTCTCTGTATCGGCGAAACCGAGTCCGAAAAGACTTTCGGCGAGACCGAGGACGTCCTCCGCGACCAGCTTCTCGGCGGGCTTTCCGAGGTTAGTACCGAAGATTTGAAAAAGGTTATTATTGCCTATGAGCCGGTCTGGGCGATTTCGAGTACTAAGGGCGCGCGCCTCGCTTCGCCGGACGATGTCGCCGCGAGCGTAAAGATTATTAAGGACCAGCTAAAGGCCCTCTACGGAAAGGCGGCCGACGATATGCCGCTCCTCTATGGCGGCTCGGTTAATCCTTCCAACGCCGGCGCGTATCTGATGATTCCTGGGATTAACGGTTTGCTAATTGGCGGCGCTTCCTTGATTGCAGACCATTTTATTGATATAATAGACGTTGCAAGAAGAGTAATAAAATAATATGAGTAAAATCGATATTCCTGCTCCCGAACCTACGCTCGACGCCGACGCCGAGGCTAAAAAGGCCCCGCGCTCGCGCGGTCGCTATATCGATTTTGTTCCGCGCCGCAAGCACTCGGGAGAAAAGCCGGAAGCGCCTACGATTATTATTACTCCGGTCGTTAAAGTCGAAGAAACTCCCGCGCCCGAGGAGGTTGTCGAAGAGGCTCCTGACGAAGTCGTAATTGAGCACACGACAGTCGCCGCGGCTCCTGAAGAAGTCGCCGAAGAAGCCCCCGAGGAGGTCCTTGAAGAGCCGCTCGAGGAGGGCGACCCGCTCGCCGAGTTCAACAATTTCGGCGGCGATTCCGAGACCGAAGAGGAGCTCGCCCGCGCGCTCGACGACTTTGCCGTCGATCCCCCGACGATTGAGTCCCAGGAAGATTTTATCTCCGAGGAAGACCCGGACGATTACGTCGAGACTGTCTTGTCGCAGGTTAGCGAGACTCGGACCGAGACGACCGTCCGCCGCTCTCCGTTCTTGAAGAATTACAATATCGAAAAGCGCCCGCTTTCTAGCAGGGCTCCGGTCCGCGAGACGCTTCCCTCGGCCGACGCACTTCCCCCGACTCCGCGCGAGGAATACAAGGAGGAGGAGTTTGTCCGCCGCGCCGACTCCGTCCCGGAAAATGCCGAGGTCCCCGTCGCGACTCCCGAAGAAAAGACTGGTAGTCGCCTCGGTATGGTCTTGACGGTTTTGATTACTATTCTCCTCGGCGCCGGCGTCGGCGTCTTCGTCTACCTCGCCTTCTTCCAATAACGCCACTCGTGAGATTCGTCCATGCTCAAACTTGGGCGAATTTTTCATGACCAAAATAACCATAACCCGGAAAAAGTGTAAAATTCCACACAAATTCCTACGGAAAAAGTGTAAAATCCCACACTTTTTCCAAAAATCATGCTATAATATTCTTATGTATAGAGATAGACTCAAAGATTTAATCGAATGGAAAAAGTCAAAAAATCGTAAGCCACTAATTTTGAACGGCGCACGCCAAGTTGGCAAGACATGGCTCCTAAAGGATGAATTTGCCAAAAAAGAATACCGCTCCATGGCCTACGTTAGTTTCTATGGTAATAATACCGCCAAAGAGATTTTTGAGCTAGATCTAAACCCAGAGCGTATCGTGAATGCTCTAGAAGTTTACTGCGAAACAAAAATTACACCCGGAGAGACTCTGATTATTCTTGACGAAATTCAAGAATGTCCAAAGGCCCTAGCCTCGCTAAAAAATT
>JAFUBU010000016.1 GCA_017460045.1 Candidatus Saccharimonadota bacterium | reverse complement strand
CTCGTAGCGAGCGTTTGTGGGGTAGAGTATATTATCCTGAGAAACCGTAAAAAGAAACGAGTAGTCAATGGTCAGGTGGAGGAGTATTCTAGGGAAACTAACGATCCTGAGTTAGAACTAGATATTGCAACCTATGTTTCGGCCGGGACAGTGCTAGTGATTGGTCTAGTCGCATCTAAAGTAGTATTTGGTGGTTTAGAGCTGCCAAGTACATTTAGGTTCGGTTGGCTCTCGCCCTGGATTGCGACGCTGTTTGGGTTGTTCTCTTCGGTAGCAATTGGCAAATTGACAGAAGTTTACACCGCTTTAAAGTCGCGAGCTGTTAAAAGTATTGCTGATATAGCACCAGAAGGCGAAGCCTTTGTTATAACAAAAGGTGACGCAGTAGGTGAGACTTCAGTTTTCCCGCCAGCGGTGGTGCTGGTAATTTCAATCGTAGTAGCGGCAATGTCTTGCGGGGTTTATGGACTCGCGATCGCTGGACTTGGGATGTTGTCGTTTGTCGGGACGACAGTATCGATAGATGCCTTTGGGCCAATCGCTGATAATGCTGGCGGAATTGCTGAGAGCTGTCATCTTGACCCGGAAGTCAGGGTAATTACGGACGAACTCGATGCTGTTGGTAATACGACAGCGGCGATCGGCAAGGGTAATGCGATTGGGTCGGCGGCACTTGCGACGACGGCGCTGATATTGTCTTATGTCGGCTCTTACCCGATGGCTGACTATTCTAACCCGGAGGCATTCGTCTGGTTGATTATTTGGTTGATTGCCGGCGGGATTCTTGGAATGGCCCTAGTAAAGAAATTTGAAGGCTTGCTGAGCAATAATACGATTGACTCATCAAAGAAGATGGCGGATGCTGGAGAAAAACAATTCGAAGACGACCCGTTAATCTTAGATGAAAATGAGCCAGATCATAAGCCGGATTATCAAGCGATTATCGTTATGGCCTCAGATGAGGCGTTGAGAAAGATGTTACTGCCATCTATCTTGGCGTTAATCGTGCCGATAGTAGGCGGATTCTCGCTTGGCCCGGATTTTATACTCGGGGTTCTGCTGGGAAGCACGCTTACGGCGATTGGAGAAGCAATCTTTATGGGTAACTCTGGCGGAGCTTGGGATAATGGCAAGAAACGCTATGAGGCCGGGTTGCAGATTAAGTACGATCGCAAGGGCCAGGTAATACTTGCGGCTGATGGTACGCCAGCTATTTGGGAAAAAGGCTCTGCACCGCATAAGGCGGCGGTAGTCGGTGACACGACTGGAGACACGCGAAAGGACGTAGTGGGTGTAGCGCTCGACATCTTTATTAAGATGATGTCCACTGTGGCCAATTCGTTGTCGATGATGTTCTATACATATAGAATATTCACCTAATTCTTTCAAAAAAGGCCCGGAGAAATCCGGGTCTTTTTCTTTTAGGCACTCTCGAGGGCGAGTTTAGTGGCATTTAAGCGGGCGAGCGTGCGGTCTTTGCCTAAGACTTCGAGCGTAAGGTGGAGCGCCGGGGAGAAGGGTGCGAACGAGACGGCGATACGGATGAGGCTAAAGAGCTCGGCCGGTTTTTTGCCGGTTTCTTCGAGCAGCGTATTCAAGGTTGTTTGGAGTCGATCGGCAGACCAATCGGTCTCATTCCCAAGCCGCTCGGCGACAGTAGCAAGGAGATTTTGGAGCTCGTCTTCGGAAGATTTTTTGAGGAACTTGTTTCCCAAAATGAGCGAGGTGTCGATGCGAGGCTCTTCAAAGAAGTAGGTCGTATAGGTCTTGAGGTCACTCAAGGATTTTAAGCGGTCGTAGATAATAGCGAGGACCTTTTTTCGATAGTCTTCAGGATAGTTTTTGGCGGATTCGGGCCAAAAATCCTCAGCAATTTTGGCGTAGAGGATATCAATTCCCTCTTCGTCATGTATTTTTCTAATCCACATACCGTTCATCCAAAGGAGTTTGGTTTCGTCAAAGCGGGCGCCGGAGTTTTGGATACGATCTAGAGAAAACTTTTTGAGTAAATCCTCGCGGTCGTAGATTTCTTGCTCGGTGCCGTCGTTCCAGCCAAGGCAAGCGAGATAATTTAACATCGCTTCGGGGAGAATACCGTCGTTTTTATAGTCGGTCACTGATTTGGCGCCGTCACGCTTTGATAGTTTTTTATTGCCCTGGGGGGCGAGGATGTGAGGGAGAGAGACAAACTTCGGGCGGTCGATACCCAGAGCTTCATAAAGAGCAAGGTAGTTTGGCATACTCGAGAGGTATTCTTGGCCGCGGATGACATGGGTGACGCCCATCTCGAGGTCGTCGATAATATGGGCAAAGTTGTAAGTCGGGAGGCCGTCTTTTTTAATCAGGATGATGTCGTCGAGAACTTCTGGGCCGGAGCTTAAATCGCCCATTACCTCGTCGTGCCACTCGTAGCTTTTTGGCTCGGTCTTGAAGCGAATCGGGATGCCTTCTTGCCACTCAATAGTTTCTTCCGGACGGTGATTGCGATAGAGATAAGGGATTTTCTTTGCGGTATCCTCTTTGCGATATTCGTCGATTTTTTCGGCAGGGGTCGGGTCGGCGTAGGCGCGACCGGCGGCGATGAGTCTCTTGGCCCACTCGATGTAATGGGACTTTCGCTCGGTCTGAAAATAGGGGGCGTGTGGACCGCCGACATCCGGACCTTCATCCCAATTTAGTCCGAGCCAAGTAAGCGTTTCTTTAATTAAATCAGTAGCGCCTTCGACGTAGCGAGCCTGGTCGGTATCTTCAATGCGGAGAATAAAGGTGCCGCCGGTCTGTTTGGCGAGTAAGTAAGGGTAAATAGCGCTCCGGACGTTGCCGATGTGGATGTAGCCGGTCGGGCTCGGAGCAAAACGAGTAATAGCTTTTTCCATAGCTACTATTATAACAGATAAGATAGGAAAAGGCTAGTCGCGACTCTTAAAGAAGAAGTTGCCGATAGCTTCGAAGAGGGTTGGGGTATTACCGACCATTTCGGTCGCGCCTTCGTCGACATTTTCGGTTTGGGTAGCGCCAGAGGGGGTTGGGGAGATTTGTTCGGCCGTTACGAGGAGACGGTAACGCGAAGTCCCGAGCGGAGTGCAGGTACTCCGGGTCAACATCGGTCGGTCGGTATCGTAGACAAGCTTCGAAACTTCAGTTGGCTCGACGGTTTCGAGTCTCACTACTGAATAGGTGTAGCGGACTCCGCCGTAGTCAATGTAAATGAGGTCGTTTTCGGTCAAGCGTTCAAGACCAGAGAAAATAAACTTGTATTGGTTGGAAGTGTAAATATCGCCGGCGGAGTGACCGGTAATCACGAGGTTGCCAATCTCGCCAGGGAGGGCAGAAGCGCCGGGGATGGACCAGTGGACGACGCCGTTGTTCATACCTTCCATAATAGTGTCAGAATCGTTAGATAGGCCAAACAGAATCGGTACGTCGATGTTGAGTTTCGGGATAATCAAGCGATTCTCATCGCCAACGAAAGTAGCGATAGTCGGGTCGATGGCGGTAATCGAGGTATCGACGGTATTGCCCGGCGAAACATAGGCGGCAAGCGGGGCGAAAATCAGGCGGTTGTATTGGAGGAAGAGGAGGACGAGCGCGACGGCCACACCGGCGAGGAGCGGGCGGTATTTTCGAAACTTGCGACGACGGTAGGCACGGTCGGTAGCCTTTTCGTTGATGTTTTCGCGAAGGATCGAGGCGGGGGTCGCCTGAGTTTTGGCGCGCTCCTTTTCGATGTAGGTCTTAGCGGCCTTTGAATAGTATTCGGAATAGTATTTTTGGTAGTAATTTTGCCAGGCGGAGTGGTAAGCTTTTAAGTCGGGAGTATGAGCACTAGTAATAGGGATATTTTTGTAGGCCGCAAGAACTTTTTTGCGGGCGATTTCGGCCGCGGTTTTTCTGCTAGCATCGGTCGGCGTGTTGTTATTCATTTGATATTTTCCCTTGTGATGGAGTAATCAGTCGCGACGTAATAGAGGTACTTATTGTTTTTGGTAATGACGGCTGGGAAGCCGTTAGCGGCACGGCCGAGTACCTGACGATTGTCGCCGTCAAAATCGCGGAAAATTAACTCCTCGTTAAAAGTATTACCTATTGTATACTCATCCGGCCAAAAAGTCAAGTTGCTTTCAAGAGTGTACGAAGAAGTCGAATAGGTTTCGAGATTGAAGATAGTGTAATTAGCGTCCTCGGAGGCAAGAATAATTTGGTTTTTGGCTGCCATCCGGAAGGCAGACGGAGCGAAGTTTAGTGTATATTCTCCAACCGGAGCCGGGAGGGGGTTTTCCTTGGTAATATTTTCGGACGGGAGCTCGCCGCGGTAGACGGTAGCTTGGTTATCTTCAAGAAAGACGAGGGTAGAACGACCGAGGTATTCCGAGATGAGGGCACGGACGGTTTCTGCAGTGCTCTTCTTGAGTGAGACAAGCGATTTTGAGGAATAGTTATAGAGAGATATTTCCTTTGTAGTTTGGACGACGATGGCATTTAGGCCGGAGTTTTCAAAGCTTTCGACTCGGTCGACGAGAACACTAGAAAGCTGCTCGGAGGAGAGAGAGGCAGTGCGGAGATGTCCATTTTCGAGAATGAAGACATTTTCTCCACCGGCGGAGATGAAGCGTAGGTCGGATATCGTGAGATCAAAGGTAGTCGAGAGGTCGAGGCTAGCGCTCGGAAGGGCAAGATCGATAACGGCGAAATGTTTAGTATCGTCTTTGGTAAAGGTCACGATCAGGCGCTCGCCGCTTTTGCTCCAGGTATGGATCTTGAGGTCGGCCGGGAGAGTGGCCCCGAAGAGCTTAGTCAAGTCGAGCGCGATAGGCTCGGCAGAGTCGGATTCGATATTGAGGGAGTAGAGCTGACTACCAGTCGCGTAGAAGATGAGGTCGCGGTCGGGCGAGGTAGCAAAAAAGGTCGGGGCGGAGGAGAGCTTTTCGATCGTCTCGGCTTTGCGGTCTAGTTTATAGAGGCGGGGGTAGGCGAGCTTAGTTAAGAAACCCGGGTGGGTATTAAAAGTCTTTGACCAAGAAGTATAGCCCTCTTTTTCAAGGAGGATAGTATATTCTCCTTCGGGGAGGATTTTACTAGTGTTGGTTTTGGCAGGTAGAACTTCTTGATCGATTGTGACGGTCGCACCGGTTGGGATGGATTCGACTTCGACGAGACCGGATTGCTCGAGCTTACCGTCGTCGGTTAGGCGGTAGCCCATAACGATGAAAGTCAAAATGACAACCGTTAAGACAATGACAATGAGCATAAATACTTCGGTGATAATGAGTTTGGTAGCTTGGATCTTTTTACGGTGTTCTTTATCCATACTTGTATATTATTATAGCATATAATTTTCGTACAAAAACGCTCTTGTTTTTTATTCTACTTGCGGTTATAATAAGAATAATCGAATTAATAATTAGAGGTCTATAATGCAAAAAACTGCCACCAAAGCTAGAGCGTCGAGTTCATACACGCGCCCGACATTACAAAAATCCACTACTCTGTCTCGGAAGTATGTCCGAAGACCGGGAGCTGTGAAGAAGGTAAATGATGTGAGTGGTGCGGTGAAGAAAGTGAAAGTTGATTCCGCTAAAGCTGAAGTGAAGGTCGCAAAGAAGACCACGAAGATTGCGATTAATGCAGATAAGACCCCAGAGGTAGCATTCAAGACGAGGGCGAAGGCAGGAGCTCTTTCGAGTGCGATAGCTAGCTCGGCGAAGAAGACCCCGATTAAGACGGTTCCGGTTGCTCGGTCGGCCTCGATTCGGAGATTTAGTGAAGCGAAGGTGGCGCCGAAAGTCGAGAAGAAGGCTGTGGCGGTGGCTCCGGCAGCGAAAGCCGAGAAGAAGAGCCCGGTAGTTCGGCGGGTAGTTGAGCCGGCAAGTGTGAAGAAGGTTGCGACGCCGGTGAAGAAAGCCGCGTCGGTAACAAAGGTTCCGGCAGCTACAAAAGCTCCGGCGAAAGCCAAGAAAGTAGCTCCGATCGTGCGGAAGCAGACGGCGGCCGAGCGCAAGGCGGCGGCTTCGGATGCGGCACGTGAGGCGATGCGGGGGGTCGCGACGATGAACACCGGGAAGGCGATGAAGTCGAGCCGAGGGCATAAGTTTGCCTTGGCGTTTGGTTGTTCAGCGGTCGTAGTAGCGGCTTTGGCGATTTTCGTAGCAATAAATATGCCGAACATTTCGGTCAAGATTGCGGCGGCGCAGACCGGGATAGAGGCGACGTATCCGAGCGTAGTGCCGAGGAATTATTCTCTGGAGACGGTCGCTTCGGATAAATCGGGAAAGATTACCATGAAATTTGTCGGCCCGGAAGAGG
>JAFUBU010000015.1 GCA_017460045.1 Candidatus Saccharimonadota bacterium | reverse complement strand
TAGGGAATTATAGGGCCTCCGCCGAATCTTCCGGTGGGCTACTTTTTAACGCCACAATGAATGGTGTTACTCTTGACCTAACTATTCCAAGTAGCACCGTATCTCTACAATTAGATCCTACTGCATCTCTAGAAGAGGCTAGCGCTAAGGCTTTTGTAACTACTGATGCTCCATATGGTTACACTCTCATGATGACGGCGGACTCCACCAATCTTACTCGCACCACGCCTCTTCAGAGTGGAGATTATCCAATCATTCCTACTCTTGCTTCTGATGCTACTTCGTTTACTGTTAACCACTGGGGTTGGCGATTATCGGCAGATAACAAATACTATGGATTTGATAATAATGGGGTTCAAGTAGGCTATTCAAGTGAGCCGGTCACAAATAAAGAAGAAACCATTGTTTTTGGTGCCAAAGCAAATTCAAGTATTCCGCTTGGCGATTATCAGCTAGCCCTTACTCTTACCGCTCTAGCCAATGCTAGACCCGCTCTTACAATCTATGATATGGAAACCATGCAAGCTTTTAATGGTATAACCGTAGACGACCGATATTCCATTCTAGACTCCATGGTAGAAGGGGAGAGCTATACGGTAAAAGACTCTCGCGATAATCAAGATTATACTATAGCTAAACTCTTTGATGGCAACATCTGGATGACCAAAAACTTAAATCTAGCAGGAGGTACTAAACTCTATTCTGATACTTCTAATGTTCCAGATGGTTATCCATCTTCCGGCAATAATCCATATTATACTTTGCCTTCTTCTTCCACTTCTGGTTTTTCTAACAATTCTACTGCCTATGTCTACAATAGTGGTAGAACTAATTGTTCATCTCCAGGCTGTTACTCTTACTACTCCTACCCAGCCGCTACTGCTGGTACTAATCCAGACACTGATGGCGAGAACGCTACTTCAGACATCTGCCCAGCGGGGTGGAGATTACCGACTAAAGCAGAATATGAAACGTTAATTGGTACTTATGATACTGGAGCGAAGCTTACCGCCGACCCATTTCTTGGCATCTATTCTGGTCGTTATCGTGAATCGACATTCTACGAAGGTGGGAACTACGGCTACTATTGGTCATCTACCGCATACAATTCCGCTAACTCCTACCGCTTACTCTTCAATAATAGTAGCGTTGACTTTAATAGCAACAGCGATAAGAGAAGTGGCTACCAAATAAGATGTATATTGCAATAGCCCAACATGCTCTCTTCTGTTGACTCGCCCAGTAATATCCCCAACTAACCATAAGCCACCACGGGGGGGTTGTAAAATATGCCAACCTATGTTAGTTTAAAAGGCGGGTTGGCTTTGGGATTTAGCGGGTCGGGTGAGGGGCTTAGCTCTAACTGCGAGGGCTCACTAAACGGTCTTCCTAGCAGATTAAAGATTGCCCGGGAAGGATAACAATGGCAGTTCAGTTTGCACTGATTGTTATAAACTTCGGTAAAAACGACAAAGAATCAAAGAAAAAAGATTAGGCTAAAAGCCTAATCTACCAACCAACAGCGTATAGTTTACTAGGGGCTATACGCCACTACTTTTATTATAGCTTAAGTCTACCCGGTAGTCAACCATATTGCCAACACCTCTAAATTATAGTACAATAATAGATATGAAATATAGAGCGGGAGAACGGCGAAAGGCCATTGAATACGAAAAAGCCATTAGCGAATGGTGGAAAAAGAACAAAATTTTTGAACAATCCATCGAAGAGCGCCCAGAGGACAAATCTTACGTTTTTTATGATGGCCCTCCGTTTATTACTGGTATGCCACACCACGGCACGCTCCTAAGTTCCATAGTTAAAGATGCTGTTCCACGCTACTATACTATGCACGGTTACCGAGTAGAGAGGAGATGGGGTTGGGACTGCCACGGCCTTCCGGCAGAAAACTTTGTCGAAAAACAGCTCGGTATTACTGACCGGCGAGACATCGGCACCAAATGGAGCCTAGAAGATTACATCATAAAAGCCAGAGAATCTATGGTGGCAAACTCCGAGACTTGGCGCTCCACCATTGACCGTGTCGGTCGCTGGGTAGATTTTGATCACCCTTACCGTACCATGAACAAAGATTTTATGGAGTCTGTTTGGTGGGCTTTCAAAAAATTATACGAAGCTGGCAAAATCTACGAAGGTCGCAAAGTCCTCATGTACGACAACAAATTCGCCACCCCTGTGTCCAAGGCCGAAGTCACCATGGACAACGATGCTTACCAGAGCGTCACCGACCCTTCAGCCTACGTCAAATTCAAAGCCGATAACGGCAACTAATTCCT
>JAFUBU010000014.1 GCA_017460045.1 Candidatus Saccharimonadota bacterium | reverse complement strand
CAGGGATTTCAATCCGGACTGGGCCAGTCGAGATAGCGACGAGAATAATCGCATCTTCGACGAGCTGGACATTGCCGTCTTTAGTCGCAACGAGCGGCTCCAGACCTTTCTTGGTCGCCAGGACGTCGCCAGCGTGGACGTTTTGACCGTCCTTGACCTTAGGCTTTCGACCGTCGAGCGGTAGGCGCTCGAGATCGCCAGAATCGGGGGTAATTTCAACGACGTAGCGAGTACCCTCTTCCCAAGTCTGGACCTTACCAGCAATCGGGGTAACGTAAGCTTGGCCCTTTGGCGTACGGGCTTCGAGAAGCTCCTCGACGCGCGGGAGACCGCGGGCGATGGCACCGGAGCCGGCGACGCCAGAACCATGTTTAGTATCAAGGGTAAGCTGGGTACCAGGCTCGCCAAGCGACTGGGCGGCGATAACGCCGACCGGCTGGAACGGAGCGACGAGCTCGCGAGTCGACATATCGATACCATAGGCCTTCTGCGGGATACCGTCAAGGGTCTTGGTCGTCAAGATCGAGTATATCTTGACGTATTCGATTTTGTCGTCGGCGGTAATCTCGTCGGCCATTTCCTTGGTAATGACTTGGTCTTTATCAACGTAACCCGGGACAGCTTCGGCGGCGTAGCGACCAGAGATCCAAGCCTGGAACTCGACGCCAGCTTCCTCGACGTCTTTCTTGTAGACGGTAAAGCCGGGGTCGTCGGACTCTTCGTCGGTCGTAAAGACGTCTTGGGCGACATCGACGAGACGGCGAGTCAAATAACCGGAGTCGGCGGTACGAAGCGCGGTCGAGACCTGGCCCTGGCGAGCGCCTCGAGTCGCGATGAAGGACTCAAGGGTATTAAGACCTTCTTTGTAGGAACTCTTAACCGGGAGCTCGATTTCGTTGTTGTTAATATCGACCATGATACCAATCTCGGCGGAGGCAAGCTTGATGTTGGAAATCGAGCCACGGGCGCCGGAGTTGACCATGACAGCGATATCGGTATCCATATCGGCGAGTTTACCCTGGAGGAACTTGGAGATTTGGTCGTCGACGTCGCGCCAGTTGGAAACGGTCAGATTATGACGTTCTTCGTCGGTCAAGAGACCTTCTTCGAATTGGTCTTGGATAAGAGCGGTCTTGGCGTCGCCTTCGGCGATGAAATCTTGAATTTCGGGATAAGTCGGGTAATCGTCTTTGGCGGTACTGACGCTCGCAACCGTTTCGTATTCGAAAGCGAGGTCTTTAATCGCGTCGGCGATACGGACGGTCTCTTCAGCGCCGTACATATCGTAGATGTTGGCCATGACCTTCTTGAGTTGTTTCGAAGTCTGAACCGAGTTGTCGTACGGGTAGTCCTCTGGGAGAACTTCGTTGAAGATGACGCGGCCGAGCGTCGTCTCGCGAATTTCTTTCTTGGCAAAGACGCGAATCGGGGTCTGGAGGTGGATTAGGCCTTGGTCGTAGGCCATCTCGGCTTCGTAGACGCTCGAGAACGGCTTGACGGTATCTTTAGCGGTACCGGGCTTGTCGTAAGTCAAGTAGTAGATACCGAGGACGACGTCCTGATAAATCGAAAGGACCGGCGCGCCATCGGCGGGCTTCAAAAGGTTTTTGGTAGCGGACATGAGCTCGCGCGCTTCGCGCTGGGCGTCTTCGGACAAAGGTAGGTGGACCGCCATCTGGTCGCCGTCGTAGTCGGCGTTGAAGCCGGTCGCAACGAGCGGATGGAGCTGAATCGCTTTGCCGTCGATGAGCTTGGGCTGGAAAGCCTGGATCGAGAGACGGTGGAGCGACGGAGCGCGGTTTAAGAGGACATATTTGCCTTGAATCACATCGTCGAGAGCGTCCCAGACGATATTCTCGCCAGCCTCGATCATACGGGTCGCTTGGCGAATGTTAGCGGCGTGTTCGCCAGACATGAGCCAAGAGATCACGAACGGCTTGAAGAGCTCGAGCGCCATTTGCTTCGGGAGGCCGCATTCATTTAATTTAAGCTCCGGGCCAACAACGATAACCGAGCGGCCAGAGTAGTCGACGCGCTTACCGAGAAGGTTCTGGCGGAAGCGGCCTTGCTTGCCCTTAAGGAGGTCGGAAAGCGACTTTAGCTTGCGACGACCGTTGGTACTATTCGCAGTACGGTTGCCATGGGAGGCGGAGTTGTCGATCAAAGCGTCGACCGCCTCTTGGAGCATCCGCATTTCGTTGCGGCAGATAACTTCCGGCGCATTGAGGTCGAGTAGCTTCTTTAGGCGGTTGTTACGGTTGATGACGCGACGGTAGAGGTCGTTTAGGTCAGAGGTCGCGAAACGGCCGCCAGGAAGGCTAATCATCGGGCGGAGATCCGGCGGGATGACCGGGATAACGGTCAAGACGAGGTCGGACGGCTTAATACCGGCGGCTTCCATACCTTCGATAACCTTGAGGCGCTTGGAAAGTTTTTTCTCGCGTTGGCCACGAGCGCCGGCGAGCTCTTCCTTAATCTCGTTGATGAGGGCCGGGACGTCGATTTCGTCGAGCATGGTCTTGAGAGCGGTCGCGCCCATTTGAACTTCGATCAGCTCGTCGTAATCGTCCGGGAGGTTGCGATAGTCAACCTCCGAGATAACCGAGCCTTTCTTAAGACCGTTCAAAATACCTTTGCGACGGTCGTAATCCGCGTTGAGCTCCTCGAGCTCCTTGGCCTCTTCGTCGGCGAGCGCCTTTGTATTGGCGTTTTCATCTTTGGCGGCCGCTTCGTAACGGACTTTAATCGCCTGGCGGGCGGCCTCGGTTTGAGCCTCGAGGTCGTTTAGAACGCCCTGGATATCGGCGTCATGGGCGTCAATTATTAAGTAATAGGCGAAGTAAACGACTTTCTCGATATTCTTAACGGTCAAATCTAGGAGTAGGGAGAGAGGAGACGGAGTCCCGCGCATAAACCAGATATGCGCAACCGGGGCGGCAAGGCTAATGTGGCCCATGCGCTCGCGGCGAACGATCGAACGTGTAACGATATTGCCTTCCTTGTCGACGGCGGCTTCGCGAGAGCGAGCGCCCTTTAATTTGGAATCATGTGGGTTCAAATCCTTGGTCGGGCCAAAGATTCGCTCGCAGAATAGACCGTCTCGCTCAGGCTTCTGAGTACGATAGTTAATGGTCTCCGGCTTTGTAACTTCGCCGTAACTCCAGTTTTTGATGTCTTCGGCCGAGGCGACACTAAGTCGAATCGAGTCGAAGTCAGATGCTGAAATGAAATTATCCATCCAAGCCATAGTTTACTCCTCTTCTTCTTCCTCTCCGAAATCAACGGCGCCGTCGTCCTCATCGAACTCATCGTCGAAAGAGTCCTCCGGAACATCTCCGTAGTCCTCTTCCTCGCCGTCTTCGGAAGTTATATTCATATCTTCCCCCTCATCGCCGAGCGCTTCCTCCGCATCTTCGGTAGTCATCGCCTCAAGCTCGGCGCGCTTTTCGGCTTCGATGCGGTCATAGATTAGTTTATCATCTTGAGACTTTTCAATCTCGCGGGAGGTTTCTTCAATCACGTCGGAGGCGTCGGTACTGTCGCCATGGTCGAGTAGATCGACCTTAAGGCCGAGACCTTGAAGCTCCTTGACGAGGACGTTGAAGCCTTCTGGGAGCTTCGGTCCTTCGATCGGGTTTTTCTTGATGATGGCCTCGTAAGCCTTGGCTCGTCCATAGACGTCGTCAGACTTAATTGTCAACATTTCCTGGAGCGTCGTCGCGGCGCCATAAGCCTCGAGCGCCCAGACCTCCATTTCTCCGAAGCGTTGGCCACCGTTTTGAGCCTTACCACCGAGCGGCTGTTGGGTAACCATCGTATACGGGCCGGTCGAGCGGGCGTGAATCTTGTCGTCAACCATGTGGTGGAGTTTTAGCATATGCATGATACCGACCGAGGTACGCTCCTCAAAGGGCTCGCCGGTCATACCATCGTAAAGTTGGACGCGGCCGTCGCGAGCGATGCCGGCTTTTTCGAGCTCGTCGCTAATAATCTCATCTGGGACGCCGTTGAAGGACGGAGTCGCGACTTTGTAGCCGAGCTTCTTGGCGGCCATGCCAAGGTGGATTTCGAAGAGCTGGCCAAGGTTCATACGGCTCGGGACGCCCATCGGAGATAGGATTACGTCGATTGGCGTACCGTCTTCCATGAACGGCATATCTTCGACCGGGAGGACGCGCGAAACGACGCCCTTGTTGCCATGGCGGCCGGACAGCTTATCGCCGACGCCGATCTTGCGAAGCTCGGCGACGAAGATTTTAATCTGCATAATGACGCCGGCCTTGAGCTCGTGGCCCTGCTCGCGGGTATAAACGCGAACGCCGACGACTTTGCCGGTACTAGCGCCGTTCATACGGACGGAAGTATCGCGGACGTCTTTAGCCTTTTCGCCGAAGATGGCGCGAAGGAGACGCTCTTCGCTCGAGAGCTCTTGCTCGCCCTTCGGGGTAATTTTACCGACGAGAATATCGCCCGGGACGACCTCAGAACCAACGGCGACGATGCCGTCCTCGCCGAGGTGGCGCAAAGAGTGTTCCGAGACGTTGGGGATATCGCGCGTAACCTGCTCGGCGCCGAGCTTGGTCTCGCGGACTTCAACATCGTAATCTTTGATGTTGATGGAGGTCAAAACGTCTTCTTGGACTAACCGCGAAGAAATGACGATAGCGTCGTCCATATTGTAGCCGCGCCATGGCATAAAGGCGACGAGTAGGTCACGACCGAGGGCGAGCTCAGAATCGTTGATTGAGGCACCCTCAATAAGGGTATCGCCTTTCTTGACCTTTTGGCCGCGCTTTACTCGACAATGTTGGTTGTAGCAGCGGTCGTCGTTGGTCTTTTCGAAGTGGATTAGCGGGTACTCGACATCGCCAGCGTTTTTGTAGCGGACGATAACGGATACGCCGTCGGCTTTGATGACTTCGCCTTGCTCCTTAGCGGTGATGAGCTGGGAGGTATTTTTGGCGACTTCGCCTTCGATACCAGTACCGACGATTGGGTTATCTTGCTTTAAGAGCGGAACAGCCTGTTTCTGCATAGCGCAGGCCATCAAAGAGCGGTCAACGCGGTTTTTCTCGACGAACGGAATCAAGCTCGCGGAGACGCCGAGAATTTCCTTGTGGGCGGCGTCAATATGGGTAACTTTGCTTGATTCGACCTGAGTCGGGTGGCCATGGACGCGAGCGGAGACGCGAGCCTCGACGAACTTGCCGTTCTTATCAAGTTTGGCGGAAGTATCGGCGATAATCATTTTCTCTTCGGTCGCGGCGTCGACATAGACGACTTCGTCGGTTACCTTACCATCTTTGACGACGCGGTAAGGAGCTTCGATAAAGCCATAATCGTTGATACGAGCGTAAGTCGCCATGTTTAAGACGAGGCCGACGTTGGCGCCTTCCGGCGTCTCGACGGTACAGATACGGCCGTAATGCGTAGGGTGGGCATCGCGGACGTCGAAGCCGGCGCGCTCGCGAGTCAAGCCGCCAGGGCCCATACTAGAAAGACGGCGCTTGTGGGCGAGCTCGGAGAACGGGTTGGTCTCGTCCATGAGCTGGGAAAGCTGGGAAGAGGCGAAGAACTCCTTAACGGCGGCGACGACCGGCCGAGCGTTTAAGAGCTGGGACGGAGTCACATCTTCGATGTTGGCCATCGACATCCGGTCGAGAATATTTCTCTGGAGTCGGAGCATACCGAGGCGGAACTGGCGCTGGACAAGTTCGCCGACGAGCTTAATACGGCGGTTCGACAGCGAGTCGATATCGTCGGGCTCGTCTTGGGTATTGTTGAGCCGGATAATCTCGCTAATAATAGCGACGAGGTCCTTCATCTGGAGGGTACGATGTTCGTAATCGTTTGGCGTATCGAAGCCAAGCCGTTGGTTCATCTTGAAACGGCCGACCCGAGAATAGTCATAACGCTTGTAATCGAAGAAAGTACGCTCAATCATCGATTTAGCGTTTTCGACGGTCGCGAGATCGCCCGGTCTGAGCTTCCGATAAACTTCAATCAAAGCCTCGGACTGACCAGAGGTCGTATCCTTGTCGAGGGTGGTTTCGATATATTTAATCTCGCCGGTGTCGATATCCTTGAAGTTCTCTAGGATTTCGTTCTTCTTCGCCATACCGAGGGCGCGAAGGAGAGTGGTGACCGGGATTTTGCGGCGGCGGTCGATTTTGACGTAAATAGCGCCGTTTAGCGAGGTCTCAAATTCGAGCCAAGCTCCGCGACCTGGGATAATCTTCGCACCGTAGTAATTTGTACCGTTGATATTCTCGGCAGTAAAGAAGACTCCGGCGCTGCGGATGAGCTGGGAGACGACGACACGCTCGGTACCGTTAATAATAAAGGTAGCGCGGTCGGTCATCCAAGGATAATCGCCGAAGTAGATATCTTGCTCTTTTTTAGTCCCCTTGACCTTGTTTTCTAGCTCGACTTTGACGTGGAGCGGGGCCTCGTAGGACATTAAGTTAATTTTTGCGTCATGTTCGTTTTGCTTTGGGGCGCGGAACTCGTAGTCCTTAAACCTCAAAGATAGTTTTTGGCCCGTATAGTCGTCTATCGGGTTGAGCTCCGAGAAAACTTCGCGGAGTCCGTTTTTGACAAAGTCTTCCCAAGAATCCTTTTGGTGGGCAATCAAATCCGGGATCGGAAGTGCTTGATCGCCCTCGGTAAAGAATACTCGAGAACTGTCTTTCGCAGCTTTACTCATTTATACCTCAATCTTTAGTGTATTTGATATTCTTTCAGCGCCGAAGAATACTGTCGCTATTTTGCAGGGAGGCTCGCTAATTCTCCCTGTCGCGTAAGTTGCCAAAATAGGACACACTACTTCTTAGTAATTAGTTTATAGTATTTTGGCAAAAAATGCAAGAGTGAAATTTTAATCCTACAACCAACAAACCGCCATTACGGCGGCTTCTTGGGCATATAAACTCTCAACTTTTTTGAATTGATTGTTCTCTAGGCTTTTCTCGCAGTTTTAAAGCTTAATTAGAACTATGTTTATTATAATGCGCTTGCGCCTAAAATGCAAGTACTTTTTTATAAAAAATAGAGCCTTTTTGGCTCTATTTTTCCACCAGGCTAGATATCTAGATAAGCGCCTTCGGCGCTTTCCGCGCTGCCTTGCTCAAATACAGGAGAGCAAGCTCTCCTGTACTATTCGCTTCGTTGCGCGGTCATCTAGATGTCAAGATCATCTAGATCTGCTAATTCAGAACGAGTACGCTCGGCGAGGTCGGAAGTCTCGGAAGTCTCCTCCGGCTCTTCGACCGACTCGACGGTCTCGGAAGCGACTGCTTCTTCGGCAGCCGGGGCCGACCCGGAATCGTTAATCGGAGCGCCTTCGTCGGAGTTGACGATTTTTAAGTTATAGCGGGCGCCGTTTTTCGTACCGAGGGCGCGAAGTAAAGTCCGGATAGACTGGGCGGTAATACCGCGGCGGCCGATAACCCGGCCGACGTCTTCAGGGTCGACGGTCAAAGCGAGCAAGACGCCGCGCTCGTCAATCGTACGTTCGACTTCGACTTTGTCGGGATTATTGACTAGGGTCTTAACGATATATTCTACGAATTGCTGATCAATTGTTGACATGTTTTCTCCTTCAAACGGAATTAAATTACTGTAATTTCATTATATCATATTTAATTTTCGGCAGAAGCATTTTCTTCAGCCGGGGCTTCCTCGGTCGGAGCCGCTTCGCTCGGAGCCTCCTTAGGCTGGTTCTTGCGGAGCTTGTCGGCGTGTTTAGCCGTAGCGTGTTTAACCGGAGCGTCTTTGACCCAAGCCGGGAGTTTAATCTTGTTTGCCTTCAAAACCCGGGCGACGCGAGTAGACGGCTGGGCGCCGTTTTTAAGATAGAACTCGATTTTTTCCTTGTCGAGAACGGTAGTTTTGGTTTGGGGGTTGTAATTGCCGACCTCGGCAACAACGCGACCCGAAAGAGGATGGCGCTGCGCTTCTTGGACGACTATCCGGTACACAGGGTAATGCGTCCGGCCATTACGTTGCATGCGAATCGCTAGCATAATTTCTCCTTGTTAACTTTAGTATTCTTATTGTACACTAGGGTTGGAATTTTTGCAAGGTTTTAGATTGGGTAGGCGGAATGGAGCCAGTCGGGGCATTTCATCTTGGGCATTTCTTGAGGCGGGAAGACGTCGGCATATTTTTTCTTGTAGTATTTACTAGCCTGTTCGGCGCAGATAACTTGAGCCTCCTGCTTGGAGTGGCCATCGGCGCGAGCGAGGACCTGGCCGTTGACGTAGGCGGCGACGGTAAAAATCTTATCGTGGTCCGGGCCGTCTTCGCGGATAGTACGATATTGAGGCGGGTGGCCGCTAAACTGCTGGGCGAGTTCCTGGAAGTAGGACTTGGGGTCGCGCCAAGACTCGTTGCGGATGACGCTAGCGAGGCTAGTTAAGATATGATTATAAATAAATTCACGAGCGGTTTTGAAGCCTTGGTCGATATAGATAGCGCCGATGACGGCCTCAAAACAGTCGGCGATAATGCTGTCGTGGGCGCGCGAAGAGCCAATCAGCTCGCCACGCGACATTCGAATCAGAGGCGGGTAGCCGAGCCGACGGCCGGCGTCGCCAATCGCTTCGGTCCGGACGAGGGCGGAGCGCCAGCAGGTCATGACGCCTTCGCTTTCGTCGAAGTTGCGAAAAAGAAAGTCGGAGCTAACGAGCTCGAGGATAGCGTCGCCGAGAAACTCGAGGCGCTCGTTGTGTTCGATGCAGGTATCAAGGTGTTCATTGACGTAGCTTCGGTGGGTTAAAGCGGTCACGAGCAAATTGATGTCGTGGAACTTAAAGCCGAGGCGATTCTCGGCAAATCTTTGATATTCGGCTACCTCCGCTTTGGTCATGAAGCTAATATTGTTCATTATAATTCTCCTGAGCGAATTTTCTTTTTAGCAATTAACATTAATTTTTCGATGTCTTCGTATTCGATGGCATTGAGAGCGTCGTTGAACTTGAACCATCTAATCCCATTCATCCATTTCTCCTTGGTCGGGATTTCGTGGGAGTCGACGGCGCGGACGAGGTAGATTTGGGTCGTCATCAAAACGAGCTTGTCCATCCGGCGATACTTAAAGTGGATTTTACCGAGCCAAGTCAGAACTTCGACGTGGTGGAGTCCGGCTTCTTCGCCGATTTCGCGGAGAGCTGTAGCCTTGGCTGTTTCGCCCGGCTCGATATGGCCCTTGGGGATAGTCCAGCGGTTTTTGGAATCCTGAATCAACAAAATCTCAATGTCCTTTTTGTCTTTCGACATCCGAAAGACAATCCCGCCGGAGGTCGGCTCGCGGACAATTTCTTTAATAGCCGGTTTTTTACGAAAAACTGAATTTTTAAGCCTCGAGAAAGGCGACTCTTTGTACGACTTAGTCGGTAGAGCCTCCGGTATCTTGCGCCGAGTCGGAGGAGTCGTCGGAATCTTTCCGAGCGGTCTCTTCCCGGTCGGCAGAGGCGGTTTGGTGGTTTGATTGTTCATGTGTATCCTCAAAATTCGGGTAGAGTTTCTTGAGGGCAGTCCCTAGAACTCCATTGATAAATTTAGAAGAGTTGTCCGAGCCGAAAGCCTTAGCAAGCTCGACGGCCTCGTTGATGGCAACTTTGGGCGGTACGGTATCGCCCGAAAACTCGAGCTCATAGTAGCCGATTCGAAGGGTATTGCGGTCGATCGCCGCAATCGTCGAGAGCGGCCACTCCGGCGCGATTGGCTGGATAGACTCGTCGAGATGTTGTAGTTGGTCGACGACGCCATGAGTCAAGGCGTAGACGAACTCAGTATCGCCGAGCGCCTTTTCGTACGGTTCGATGTTTTTGGCAATAATCGTATCAATGTCGGCCGTAGTATCGCCCGCCTTACTCCGGAACTCGTATTCGTAGAGGCTCTGGAGTGATATAATTCTACCTAAATGCCGATTACTTGCCATATTTACTTCTTCTTTGCCTTTGCTTTAGTAGTTTTTACCTTTAGATTCGGGGTCTTCTTCGCCGTCTCAAAGGCTTTTACTGGCGATTTCTTGTTAACTGTACGAGCAAGCTTCAAGCGAAGATGGCTCCGGCGGAGACCGGTCTTCCTATTGCTGCTCTGTTTTTTAGGTTCTGGCATTTTATGCTCCTATTATTCTATAACTTGTTTACTATCTTATCATATTTTCGCTTGCGAGGCAAGGATTAATTTGGAATTATGTTGTAAAAAATGCTATTTTGCTAGGTTTTCTACTTTTGTTATCCCTTGTCCTGGAGTACTGTAGTAGATATGCATTTCTCCAGTTTCTTGGTTAGATGAAATAACAAAGTCCCCATCCGCGATAATATCCATGCCAATCAGTAAATCTGTCATTCCAATATTCTAACCGAGCTTGTAGCCCCGGTATCCCAAATCGCCAAACACTTTTTTGATTTTTTGGGGGTTTGTGATATAATATTGGTAGTTTAATCTTATACGGGGTTAATCCGGGAGAAAAGGTTAGTTCATTAAGAGAAGGGAGGGTAAATATGTGGTATTTTAGTGATTTGGCCGACGAGGCCATGGAACGATTGGCGACGCAAGATGAAGATTTTGTCAGGGTAAGAAAAGATGGCTACGACGAGGCGCGAAAAGATTGTGCGAAGGAGTTTGAAGGACTTTCGCCTACAGAGCTTGAGACTAGACGGCATGAGCATCGTTCGATGCGCAAAGTCTTAGCTGAAAAAATCCTCTATGCGAAAGATACTTTTGCGATTTTCTATACTACATTCTCGATTGCTTATGATCTTTGGCACCCGCTAATCTTGGTTGCGGTATTTTGTATTGCTATCATCTACCTGAGAAATTTCATCGTTATAGGATTGACTCTCCTATTGACTGACATGATCGTCATGGGCGTAATGATATTCTTGATGGGAAAACAAACCCAGAAGTTAATCGGACTCTACAAAGTCTACGGCGTAGCAGATGGTCTAATCTCGCTTGCGGACTACCGGAAGCTAGAGCAGATAGACCTTTCGCACCTTCCGTCTTTGGAAGAAGCCTCTGGTGAAGAGACTTGGTATCTTTAGGCTGCGAATCTCGCAGCCTTTTTCTTGGTGTATAATATTTATATGGAAATTGTGTTAGTACTACATAACATCCGTTCGACCTATAATGTCGGGGCGATTCTGAGGACGGCGGAAGGGTTCGGAGTTTCGAAAGTGATATGCTCGGGCTATACGCCCTGGTTTCGTAAGCCGGGGTTACTGCCACATTTGTCGTCGAAATTACAACGCCAGATTCAGAAATCGGCACTCGGAGCAGAAGAGATGCTAGAGGTAGAGTGGTCAGATGATTTACCGAGGAAGCTCGCCGAGCTAAAATCGGCCGGATTTTTGGTCGCCGGTCTTGAGAATAATCTCGACTCCTCGACTACGCTCTTGACCGACCCCGGGCTTAAAGATAAATTGCCCGCGCGGGTTGTTTTAATCCTCGGCGAGGAAGTCGCGGGCATCCCGCCGGAAATTAGAAAGCTAATAAACCTCTTTCTCGAGATTCCGATGAAGGGTCAAAAAGAATCATTCAACGTCTCGGTCGCCGCCGGTATCGCCCTCTTCAAACTGAGTTTCCTCGATTGACCAGATTTTGTCTTTAAGCTTTTGGCGACTTTCGACTTCCCATTCTTTCCTCCGGAGTACGGCATCAAGTCCCCTTAAAGTAGAAAACGGCAAAAACTGTTTAGCGCGTTTTTCGATTGACATCTTAGCTCTCATCTTCTACTCCTGTCATAACGGACTTATACGATTTGGCACTTGCTGAGTGGCCACCAATCTGCGAATTGCGAACGAGGGTCGTAGCGTGCTGCTCAAGGTCTTCACCACGGAAAATCGCGTTTTTGCCGAAGCGGTCTTTGAGCTCGAGAATTGTCTTGCTGACTCGTTTAGTTTTACTATCTGGTTGGTCGAAAAGACTGAGCTGCTGCAAAGACGATTCAGCTCTCAGATGATTGATGTTAAGGTAAATGCGGCGGATGTCGAGGCCGGGCTCAACAATCTGTTGATATAGCTCCTCTATTTTTGACATAATCACCGCCTCGTCGTTGGTGAAGCACGAAAAGTTTGCGGTCCCCGAAGATGATGGGACGGTATAACCTCGACGGAGGGCACTCGCGTTTTCGTCGCCAGACAGGGCGCGCTTGTATTTATTGGAATAGCCGAGGAAAAGGGTAATCGAGGGCGTAGTTTGATGCTCGCGGACAAGCCTAAGGCATACTTCTCTCGTCATCTCGCGGACGATTAAGCTCGCCTCCGTAGGTGTGTAGTCACGGTAGAGTACTTGGCCGGAAGAAAATGACTTGGACTTAGAATGGTAGTTTTTGATGTCTGCTAAGGTGACCGGCTCCCGGCCCCAAGCATGATCGATTAAAAGCTCAGCATCAACTCCGAAAAGTTTATAGAGAATGTCTTCGTCGGCCAAGGCAATCCCCCGCATCGTCGGGATAGAATGGCGCTCGAGCGTCCGAGCCGTCCCGGGGCCGATGCGCCAAAAGTCAGTGAGTGGCCGGTGGTCCCATAGTTGCTTCTGGAAAGTCTCTTCGTCGACTTCGCCGATGTAGTCGTCGGCATGCTTAGCGAGAATGTCGAGAGCGACTTTAGCCAGATAAAGGTTGATACCAATCCCGGCGGTCGCGCGGACTCCGAGCTTTTGGTAAATCTCGTCCATCAGAAACTTTGCAAATTCGCGCGGGGTTTTCTGGTAGTATTTTAGGTAATCGGTCGCGTCGATAAAGACCTCGTCGATAGAATAGACATAGATATCTTCTTTGCTAAGATAGTTTAAGTAGATGCCATAGATTTCACCGGCGTAGTCGAGGTATTTTTGCATCCGAGGTGGCGCAATAATAGTCGTTTTTCGAAGATTCAGGGGGATTTCAAACAAGCGACAGCGATTTTTGACCCCCTTCTTTTTTAAGCTCGGCGAAACGGCCAGGCAAATTGTCTTGTCGGTCCGCGATGCGTCAGCCACAACGAGGTCGGTCTTCATCGGATCGAGCCCCCGCTCGACACATTCAACCGAGGCATAAAAGGATTTCAAATCAATACAGAAGTAGGTCCGCATCTAAGCTACGAGATTCAAAAGTTTCGCTTTCGGGACATAAATCGTCTTTTTCGGTGTGCCCTTGACGAAGTTTTGGACATTTTCATTCTTAAGGGCAAGGGCCTCAACCTTGGCTTGGTCCTCGAGGTCGGAGACCGGGACTTTCAAGCGGGCGCGGAGCTTGCCGTTGACCTGGACGATGATTTCGACTTCGTCTTCTTGGAGCTCGGCTTCGTTCCAAGTCGGCCAGACTTCGTCCACTCCGAGATGTTCTAGCATCTCGGCTGAGAGATGAGGCGCAAACGGCCCGAGGAGTTTAGCTAGAATAACGACATCTTCCTGGCTTGCGCCTAGTTTATAGAGTTCGTTGACATATTCCATCAAAGCCGCGACGGCGGTGTTGAAGCTGTGGCGGTAAAAATCCTCAGTCACACGCTTAATGGTTTTATGGCGAATCGCTGTAGTCTTGGCACTAGTATAGTCGGTTTTGAAGCACAAGTTCCAGCAACGATTCAGGAAGCGGTAAACGCCACCGATGCTGTTCGTATCCCAAGAAGCATCCTGTTCATATGGACCAATAAACATCTCGTAGGTCCGAAGAGTGTCGGCACCGTAGCCCGAGTTAATCACATCGAGCGGGTCGACGACATTACCTTTGCTCTTGCTCATTTTTTTGCCATCCGGGGCGTTGATGTAGCCATTATAAAGTAGAGTTTTGACCGGCTCGCGGAAAGGCAGGTAGCCTTCGTCGGCGAAAAACTTACACCAAAATCGGATGTACAAGAGGTGAGCGACTGCGTGATCACCACCAACATAAACGTCAGTCGGGGCCCAATATTTAATCGCCTCCGGTGCCCAAGCGGCCTTGTCGTCATGAGGCGAAACATAACGCCAGAGGTACCAAGACGAGCAAGCGTAGCCGTCGAGGGTGTCAGTTTCCCGGGTCATCTCCTCACCGTCAATTGTCACCTTCAGCCAATCTTTCGCCTTGGCGAGAGCAGAACGCCCGGAGTTGTCCGGCTTGTAGTCTTCGACCTCCGGAATCATCACCGGGAGCTGGTCCTCCGGGATGGGATGCGGATCGCCGTTTTTGTCGTAAGCAATCGGAATCGGGCAGCCCCAATAGCGCTGGCGCGAAATCAGCCAATCGCGCATTTTATAGGTCACCTTACCCTTACCGACGCCTTGTTCCTCGAGCCAAGCGACGACTTGTTCACGCGCGTCGTAAGAGTCGATACCATCAAACTGCCCAGAGTTGACGAGCTTGCCTTCGCCGCGGTAGCATTTCTCGTCGTCATCCGAATCTTCCGGTTTCTCGACGACGGTCTTAATTGGCAAATCAAATTTTTCGGCAAATTCGAAGTCGCGGTCATCGTGGGCCGGGACGGCCATAATGGCGCCTTCACCGTAGCCAATCAAAACATAGTCGGCAATCCAAATCGGCATTTTCTCCCCGGTCGCCGGGTTGATAGCGTACGAGCCGGTAAAGACCCCGGTCTTTTCCTTGTTTTCTTGTCGCTCGATGTCAGATTTCTTCTGAGTCTCTTTAATGTAAGATTCGACCTTGGCTCTCGTATCGTCGGTCACGAGTTCAGCCACGAGCGGATGCTCCGGAGCGAGGACGAGGAAAGTCGCGCCAAAAATCGTGTCAGGACGAGTCGTGAAAACCTTTACCTTGAGGTTATTTTCGGTTTCAAACTCAATCTCCGCGCCCTCACTGCGGCCAATCCAATTCCTTTGCATGGTCTTAATCTTCTCGGGCCAATCAAGAGAGTCGATGTCATTTAAGAGCTCGTCGGCATAGTCGGTGATCTTAAAAAACCACTGTTTCATCTTCTTCTTTTCGACTTCTGAGCCACAGCGCCAACATTTCCCGCCTTCGACTTGCTCATTGGCGAGGACGGTTTGGTCGACAGGGCACCACCACTGCTCGGATTCTTTACGGTAGGCGAGACCCTTCTTGTAGAGCTGCAAAAAGCACCACTGTGTCCAGCGATAGTACTCCGGGTCGCTAGTGTTGATTTCGCGCGACCAATCAATTGCGAGGCCAAGACGCTTGGCTTGTTTGCGGAAGTTGTTGATGTTGGTTTCGGTCGCAGATTGTGGGGAAATACCGGTCTTAATTGCGTAGTTTTCGGCCGGAAGCCCAAAAGTATCGTAGCCAAACGGACGGAGGACATTCATCTCTTGCTGGCGATAAAAGCGTGCGAGGCAGTCGACGATGGTAAAGTTGCGAACATGACCGACATGAAGGCCGGCGCCAGAGGGATAAGGAAACATCTCGGCGAGGTAGACTTTTGCGCGCGGGCGACCATCCGCAGTCTTTAGGTTGTCCTCGGAGGCCTTAAAAGCCTCTTCCTCTTCCCATCTTTTTTGCCATTTTTGTTCGATTTCAATTGGGTCGTATTTATCCATAAAAATATCCTCGCATAGTTTACTACATTATTATAACATAGTTTATTTGACTTTAACAGATTCGGCGCCGAGGAGGTCGGAGAGAGGGGCGACGAGCTCTTCGGTCGCTTCGACTCGGAAAGGCATCCGGAGCGGTTTCTTTTCGCCGCCTTCTTCGAGGACGAGAATGATTTCTTGGAGGCCGGGGTGGAGGTCGCAGAGATGTTTAATCTCGTTGAGGGTCTCGACGTCGTCGGGATCTTTAATAAGACACCAAAGGCGAGTCTCGACCGGCTCCCGAACGGGTTTTGGAGTATCTTTAGGAGCGGGCTGGGCGGTCTTGGGGACGGCAGGGTAGTCCGACTTGTTGTAGTTATTCCGGACGAACTGGGCGTTGGTCTTGCCTTTTGGAGTACGACGCGGAGCGGGCTTAGGAGCGGGGAGTTTAGTACCGGTCGGCTGGTAGCTCTCGAGGGTTTCGTCGGCGATTAGCTCGATAGAGTCGGCGAGGACCTTGGCGTCGTCGGTCAGGCGACCGTCTTTATCGGTAGCGCTAACCGTACCGGTACATCGAATAACGTTGTCGACGACGAGCTTAGCGCCATGTTCTTGGTAGGCACTCGGGAAGACGATAATTTCCTGCTCGCCCGATTTATTTTCGATTTTAACGAAAGCCATTTTACTCTGGTCTTTCTTGGTTAAAATTGTCCGAACATCGGTAATGATACCGCCGATAGAGACGAGCTTGCGGTCGTTTTCTTTAGTGACGAGCGAGAAAGGATGGCATTGTTCGTTGAAGTAGACGTCGTATTTATCAAGAGGATGAGCCGAGAGGTAGAGCCCCATTAAATCGCGCTCCCAGAGTAGCTGCTCTTTTTCGCTAAACTTAACCGGGGCGGGCTTAAGCTCGGGCGCGGGGACGGTACCGGCGTCGCCGAGTAGCGAGAAGAGATCGGTCTGGCCGGAGTCGCGGTCTTTTTGGAGCTTCTGGGCGTAAGCCTGGATTGTCTCGAGGTTGAAGAGGAGATCGGAGCGGTCGTTAAAGCGGTCGAAAGCGCCGGTCTTAATCGCGGCCTCCCAACAGCGCTTGTTGAAGCGAGTCGCGTTGACCCGAGCGGCGAAGTCGCAGACCGACTTAAACGGCCCGTTCTGCTCGCGCTCGGGAATAACGTCGTATTTAACGAGGGATTTACCCATCGACTTAATCCCGGCGAGACCAAAACGAATCGTTTTTTCGCCTTTGACGATACCAAAATCGCCATAAGATTCGTTAATGTCAGGGCCGAGGACTTTAATACCCATCTTTTTACACTCGGCGATTTCAATCGCCAGGCGGTCGGTCCAGCGCATATCCGAGGTCATCAGGGCGGCCATAAAAGCGTCGGGGTAATGGGCTTTAAGGTAGGCGGTCCAGTAGGCGACGAGGGCGTAACAAGCGGCGTGGGACTTGTTGAAGCAGTAGTTCGCGAAGTCGAGGAGCTGGGACCAAAAGGTCTCGGCGATCTCCTCGGTCGCACCGCCGACTTCGACCGCGCCTTTGATAAAGAGCGGCTTAACCTCTTCCATGAGTTTGACTTTTTTCTTGCCGACGGCCTTCCTCAAAGTATCGGCTTGGCCGCCAGTAAAGCCGCACCAAGTCCGGGAAATCTGCATGAACTGCTCCTGGTAGATTAAAATACCGTAAGTATCTTTTAGGGCGCCTTCGAGGCCGGGATGGAGATAAGTAATCGGCTCTTCGCCATGCTTCCGGCGAATGAAGCTATCGATAAACTGCATCGGGCCAGGGCGATAGAGAGCGACCATCGCGATAATGTCCTCAAAACGCGAAGCCTTGAGGTCCTTTAGATAGCGTTTCATACCGGGAGATTCAAGCTGGAAGACGCCGGTCGTCTCGGCGCGCTGTAAGAGCGCGTAGGTCTCGGGGTCGTCGAGCGGGAGTTTATACATATCGATATCGTCGCCGTAGACGGCGCGAACCATACGGAGGGTATTATTGATGACGGAAAGGTTCGAAAGGCCGAGAAAGTCCATTTTAAGAAGGCCGAGTTCTTCGACTTGAGTCATCGGGAATTGGGCGGCGAGAGTCTGTTCGCCGTTGGTTTGTTTTCGGGAGACTTCGAGTGGAAGGAATTTAACGAGGTCATCCGGGGCGATGACGACGCCGCAAGCGTGGACCCCATGCGAGCGGATTGTCCCTTCGAGTTGCATGGCAAAATCGATAACTTCTTTGGCAGTCGGGTTGTTTTCGTATTCATTTTTCAAGTCGGGAATGGTCTGAATGGCTTCTTTTAGGGGGACGTGGTGGCCCATCTCGGGGTCGGGGACGAGCTTGGCGATACGGTCGGACTCGGCGTAAGGAACTTCAAGGACGCGCGCAACATCTCGGACGGCGCTCTTGCCCATCATCTTGCCGAAGGTAACGATATTCGAGACGCGACCGCGACCGTATTTTTCGGTACAGTATTGGATGACCTCGTCTCGCCTAGTATCTTGGATATCGGTATCAATATCCGGCATACTAACACGATCAGGGTTTAAGAAACGCTCAAAGAGCAGGTCGTACTTAAGCGGGTCGAGCTCGGTAATCCTCAACGCGTAGGCTAGGAGCGAACCGGCGGCCGAGCCACGCCCGGGGCCGTAGACAATACGCTTTTTCTTGCCCCAGTTAATGAAATCCTGAACGATAAGGAAGTAACCGTTGTAGCCCATCTTGTCGACGACCGAGAGCTCGTAGTCGATGCGCTCGAGCTGCTCTTTAGTCAAGAGCTCGCGACATTCTGTGACGGAAAGTTTTTCGGCCTCCTCTTCGGTCTTGCCGCCGTAACGGAAAGCGAGGCCACGGAAGACGAGCTGGTCGAGGTACTGTTTTTCATTGAGACCATCCGGGATACCCGGGAACTTCGGAATCAAAATCCGCCCGAGCTGTAAATCGACGTTGCAACGCTCGGCGATACGCTTGGTATTCCTAATCGCGTCGGGGAAATCTTTGCTCCAGCGGTCGATAATTTCTCGCGGAGGGATAACGTGGAGCTGGAAATCTTTGAGGGTCATGCGATTGGGGTCGGAAAGGTTGGAGGCGGTACCGATACAGAGCAAGACTTCGTGGGCCTCGGAGTCTTCGTGCTTTAGATAGTGGCCGTCGCAGGTCACGACTAGCGGTAGGCCGGTCTCCTTGGCGATTTTTTGTAGACCTTCGTTGATTTTGGTCTGGACCGCCCAATGGGTCGGGGAGTCGGGATGGCCATGGTCTTGCATCTCGAGGTAGAAACGATCTTTGTAAACTTCTTTGTACCAGTCAACGAGCTTTCGCGCGCCCTCGTAGTCGTTCTCTTTGAGCTTGACCGAGATTTCGGAAGAGGCACAGCCGGAGAGGCAGATAATACCTTCGTTGTATTGCTCCATTAAATCGTGGTCGATACGGGGTTTATAGTACATCCCGTTGATCTCGGCTTCGGTCATTAAGCGGCAGAGGTTTTCGTAACCCTTTTCGTTCATGGCGAGCAGGGTAATATGGAAGCGCTCCTTGTCGCGACTCGGGTCTTTATCGGTATATTTTCGCGCCGCGACGTAAGCCTCGAGGCCGAGAATCGGCTTGATATCGGCATCGTAGGCGGTCTTGTATAATTCGACGAGGCCGGTCATCGTACCATGGTCGGTTACGGCGACCGCTTCCATACCTTCGGATTTAACAAAGTCGATTAGATCGGGTATCTTGGTCAAGCCGTCGAGGAGCGAATAGTGGGTATGGTTGTGGAGATGAACAAAATCGGACGGGACGCACGTCGCGCCCGAGGAAATTGGGGTAAAATTGATTTGCTTGACCTCCGATGCCATAAAGTTATTATAGCATATATAGAAACAAAAAATAAGTCTTTTGCGAGTCTGGTTTCGCTCACGTCCGATTCTCAATCGATTTTTCGGGCAAGGCACCCTCATCTGAGAGGGCCCGCCTTGCGAAAAATCTCTTCGAATCGGGTTCGCTCAAGGCCTCGCAAAAGGCTTATTTTTTGCTTCTTGATACTGCCTTAGTGGCTTTTTTGGCGTCGCGCTCAACCGTGCGCTTGACCTTTTTGGCTTGTGCGACGGTCTGGGCGCCGGTCGCGCGGGCCTTGCGATAGGCTTTCTTGCCGGTCTTCTTGATGTCTTTTCTAGTTTCCTTGCCGGACTTCGGCGCGAGGAGAATCCCGGCGGTCGCCCCGATTAAGGCTCCGAGGAGAAAGCGATGTTTTTTCTTGGTTGTCATGGTTACCCACCTTTCTTATAATTATTATTCGTCTGATTCTTTCTTGTATTTATTATATTGCTTTTTAATTCTTTTGACAAGGCCGGTTATGCTTCCGACGAGGGTCATCTCGTAGAGATTGTTTGCGACGCCGCTCGCTTTATCGGCGAGCTCCTGGCCGGTCTCGATAAAACGATGGGCCTCGTTCATCAACTTGATGACTTTAATGAGGACGATAATCGAGAGCAGTAGAAAGATGAAGAGCGTGACGGCTAAAATGATAACGATAATCCATTCGGCGGTGTTCATTTCAGATATTCCTCGTTGTAATATTCACAAGCTTTGGCATAATTCTTCGGGTCGCCGGTCGTCATCCAAGTCCCTTTAGTCTTTTCAACATAGACCGGGCCGTCTTTAGTCAAATCGGTAATCGCGTCGACGGTCCAAAGCTCGCCGTCGAGGCCGGTATTGTCGGGGTTTAGATATTGGAAGACCTCGGGCGTTAAGAGGTAGCGACCGTAGCTAGTCAAGTTCGACGGGGCATCCTCGATTTTCGGCTTTTCGACGATATTCTCGAGAGTCATATCTTCTTCGCTCCTCAGGCGGATAATTCCATACTTATCGAGGACTTCTCTCGGCATCTCTTGGGCGATAATAATCGCCTTGGCGTCGTCATGAGCCTCGTAGGACTCAATCAGGGTCTTAACGTCGGAGTCGCCGAAAACAACGTCGTCCGAATAGAGGACAACAAAGGCCTCGTCGTCGCCAATATAAGGCCTTGCGGAGGCAATCGGCGAACCGTTCCCGTATGGTAGGCTCGGGTCTTGTTCGATTACGGTAATCTTCGGGAAATCCTCGAGAACCTCACGGACCGGAGCGAAACGCTCGCTCTTACCTTGTTTCTCGAGCAAAGCCTCGATTTCCGGGACTTCGCCATGAAAATAGTTTTCATAAATCGGTCGGCCCTTCGGCGTCGCGACGATAATAATTTCTTCAATCCCGGCGGCGATACACTCTTCGACGGCGAGCTGCATAATCGGCTTCGCCCCGAGCGGAAGCATGGCTTTTGGAATAGTCTTGGTAATTGGTAGATACCGGCTAGCAAATCCAGCGTCGGTAATCACAGCTTTTTTAGGTAATTGGTATTTCATAAGTCTCCTTGAGATTTCATTATAGCATATCGAATTACTTTTTTGTAGACTTCTTTTTGAAGAGTTTCTGCAAAGGATTTCGCGAGCGCTCGGCTTGCTCCTTTGCCTTTTTGCGACGCTCGCGCGCGAGGCGGCGCTCCTCTTTAGCTTCGGCGAGCTCGTTTTTATTGTGGACAGCGTAAATTAGGGTCGTAATACCGTAAATCATCGTATAAGTCCCGAAGAATTTGAGGAAGGTCGTCGGGTCTTCGAAATGGCCCGAGTTTAAGACGACGAAGCCGAGGATACAGCCGCAGATTCCGCAAACAATCCACATAAATCGGTCGGTCGGGTCGGAGAGAGATTTGAAGCCGAGGAGGATTTCGAAGAGTCCGCAAAAGACCGTATAGCCGGCGAGCAGACCGAGCGACCAGGCGGGGTTTAGATCTTTAGTAAACAAGAGCGCGAGGCCAATCGCGACGTTTAGGAACATCAACATAAGGGCGAGGCCCCAGTTTTGTTGTCTTTTCTTGCGGTAGATTAAGTTCGCGAGGTCAATTACGCCGAGGGCGAGCAAGGTCGAGCCAGCGACGATAACGAGAGTACCGACATTGGTAATATTAGTAAACATTATAAACCAACCGAATAATAGCCCGACTACCCCTTGCAACGCAAAAATGAGCCAATGGGACTCGATATATTTCTTAACTTTAGTTCTCGGCATATAAAATTCTCCACTTATGTTTAGTTAATTATAGCACAGGTACGAGCGAAATGCTATGATTTTTCTTTCGTTTCGGAGAGCTATGTGATAAAATAAAGACATGTTGAATTTAGAAAAGGCAAGGGCCAAAAAAGTAGAGAAGTCTGATTTTCTAGATTTGTCCGAGATGGGTACAGAGTGGGTAAGGAACGAAATCGAGAAAGGTCGAAAAGACGCAAAGATGGGTAGAGTAACACCTCTACCGAAAACGCTGGATGGTTTCTTCATGGAGCTGGGCGTTGAGAACATACCGCGTAGAGCTTACCGATAATGCTTTAGAAGACCTACGAGAACTGATAGATTATTACGTCGAGCAGGAACTTGATTATTATGCTGTAAAAATTATTCAGAAGATTTACCGCAGAATTTCGGGTCTTAGCGTGTTCCCTCTCGGTTATAATAGGTATGAAGGCGATCCAACTGCGAGATATGCAACCATAAAACACTATTACATCTTCTACGATGTATCCGAGCAAGAGCGGAAGGTAACGGTACTCCGGGTCATAAATCAAAAACGGGATTTGAGAGCAATCAATCTAAGATAGTTTTTACAATTTAGACGTGGCGGAGGCGACGGCGGATGGTCTCGATTAGCCAAGTCTTCTTATAGGCGAGCGGCTTGATAACGAGGTCGTGGGCCGGGACGTAGCGCAGCTCCTCGACGCCAAAGCCACGCTTGAAGCAAGAGACGCCATAGAAACGATGTTTCGTATCGTCTTCGTCGACGATACCCCAAAAATTATAGCGTTTAATTCCCTTTTTCCGGGCGTCGCGCATCGCGGTCAGATGTAAGAGCGGGGCGCCGGAAAGTTTCGTCCCGAGTTCGGTCGAGACGCCGTAGTGGTACGAGGCCTCGTTGCCGTAAAATATCATAAAGTTTTGGGCTAAAATCTCGCCACCCCATTTTGCGGTATAGAGGACGGCCTCGCCGTAGGGGGCGAAAGCGGCGAACTGTTTGGTCAAGAAATCTTTCGAGAAGGCGTAGAAATCGTGGCGCTTGGCGGTCTGGAGCTGGATATTATAAAAAGTCTCGATATCGGCGGGGTCGGTCGAGGTTTCGACGGTAATACCGTTTTTCTCGGCCTTTCTAAGGGCGCGACGGAGGCGCTGGCGCATCCCGGCTAGAAGCTCCTCTTCAGATTTTTTCAAATCCAAAATCCCGGCGAATTCGACCGAGAGATACATTGGAGCTTTTTTAGTCTTTAAGACCTGTTCAAAGAGCTTCAGGGCCTTCTCGGAAAGCTCGAGCTGGGGGCGGACTCGGACAAAGACGCAGTTAAACTTCTCGCCCATAAAGCGAATATCTTCGAAGACCGCCTCGACGAGCGGGCGATAAGTCCAGTTAACAATCGGGCCGCCGGCGATGGCAAGATGGCGACCACGCTTGGCGTTTTCGACGACGCCGGCGTAGGCGGCGACGATACGCCCGTCTTCCCTGACGACGCGGCGGACGATTTCGTTGCCGCGATTCCTGTGGAACTCGTAAAAGTCCCAAGATTGGAGAAAATTAGCCTCCTTATGACGCGCGACGAAATTGTCCCAAGTTTTTTTATCTTCACAAGTTTCTAATTCAAATTTAGCCATAGTACCATTATAGCACATTATCCGAGTCGACGTACCCTACGGCGGGCGGTTTCGACGAAGAAGTCCGGGAGATACTTTAGTCGCGAGACGACGAGGTCGTGGGCCGGGACGAAGTTGACTACCTCCCCGCCAAAGCCAGTCTTAAAGGTCGTAACCTTAGCGTAACGGTGGTTCGGCTGGCCGGGAGGGGCGATACCCCAGAGGTTAAACCGGGCGTAGCCCTCGGCCTTCAAGTCTTTCATGGCCTGCCAAAGGAGAGCGTAAGCGCCAGGGAGTTTACGATTTAAGTCGGTCGAGGCAGCCTCGAAGTAGTCGGCCTCATCGCCCCATTTCAAAATCAATCCATAGGCGACCGGCTCGCCTTGGTCGGTCTTGGCGACATAAAGCGTAGCGTTTTTACCGAAAGCCGTACATTCGGCCTCGAGCTCTTTCTTGCTCGGGGGAATAAAATGTTGGCGAGCGGCGGTCTTTTGTTGAGTTTGGTAAAATTCTTCCAGAAGGTCCTTGAAGCTCTTTTGATTTGCGGAAAGAGAGTCGACTTTTAGTTTCAATTTGTCGGCGCGGCGGACTTCGTAGCGAGTCTGACGGCGCATATTAGCGAGAAGCTCATCTTCGGACTTTCTGAGGTCGATAATAATAGTATGCTCGGCGTGGAGATGCATCGGGGAAGGCTTGAGGCCGAGAGACTTGAGTCGCGCGCGATTTTCGGGGGTATTTTTAAGCTGGGGGCGGAGACGGACGAAGCCGCATTTAGAGGCTCTGGCGAGAGTCTTAATTACATCAAACATCTGCTCGACGGCGCGATCATTTCTCCAATCAAGGAGCGGGCCGCCGGGGACTTCGAGATAACGACCGCGCTTGGCGGATTTTACGAGGCAAAGAGCTTGACATTCTTCCCGACCGGTCTCGAGGGTAAGCGAAAAAATCTTCGGAGTATGGCCAATCGCCTCGTTGGTCTTGTACCAGAGAGAAGATTGGAGAAAGTTGGCCTCGGGATGGAACTTTTGGAGATTTTGGTCCCAGCTATCGAGCATCGGATTTTTTACCATACTTTGCCCTCCGTCGTCTCCGGGCCTTTTTCGGGCTTTTTATACTGGCGAATTTTCGGGAGGTTGTTTTTAATCGGCGTCGGCTTTACTCTGCGCTCTTCCTTAGTCAAGGAGACAGCCGTCCCGTCCGAGTTGATACTATTGTCGAGAATATTAGTCCGGTTAAGATGGGAATGGTCAAATTTGTCATAGACGAGCTCGGAATAGTTGAGCGTCCCGCCGACCTCTTCAATCGAAGCGCGGTCTTCTTCAGGCTCAACTTCGTCTTCCGGCTCGTAGTAAGAATCCTCGTCGAGATAGTATTCTTCAGGCTCTTCGGATTCTTCGGCGAAATCAAAATCAGTATCAGGCTCAGGAGTAGGTTTGTTTTTCGAAATAGCTGGCTTTGGGGCGGGAGCCGACGGTTTCGAAGCCGGGGTCGGTAGCTCGTCAAACGTAGCGGCGGAGCGCTCAATCAGGCGGAGCGCCGGGCGCAAAGCCTTTTTCGGATACCAGGTCGGGACGTTAACAAGATGATCTGCGGCCCAAACCGCGACCGGACATTCGTCCTCGGGAAATCTCAATCTCCGGTAGTAACGTAGCGGCGAAACCGGACAGTTGTACCAGATATCGTCAAAGACGTACCCGGCTTTTTCTAGCTGTCGCAAGAGACGGTCGCGGTCTTCGACGAAATAATGGTCGCGGAGAGGCTTGCGGCCGGAGCGCGGAAGCTTCTGGAGCTGTTTTAGAGCAAGCTTAGCCTGCCAATAGGTCAAGCGGACACGCGGATCGAGGTCGGCGTCGGCGGAGCGCTGGATAAAATGGAGTTTTAAGAGTAAACTGGTAAAGTAACGACCAAGACTACCGAGATGATAAAACCCGCGAATTTGCCAGCCGAAAAACGGGTACCAGCGGTCTCGAAGGCGATCGGCAAGACGCGGGCGTTTCTCGGGCTGTCTAACGGTCGCGGAGTCGGGATTGGTAAAGACGACTGCACCGCCAGAAATAGTATCAATCGACTTGCCCTTGCCAAAAGACAAAACCGCGGCGTCGCCGATCGTCCCGGCTTCGCGGCCGTCCCGATAATGGACGCCAGTACAATGGGCCAAATCTTCAATCAAGACCAAGTTGTATTTTTTACAAATCTTTTCAATGCCCTTGATGTCGCAAGGGATACCGAGGTTGTTCTGGACGACGACGGCGGAAATCTCAGGATGAAAGCCGAGAGCGGTTTTAAGCTCTTTTAGGCCGAAGTGGAGAGTCTCCGGGTCGATGTCGGCGAAAACCGGCTTGCAACCCGCCTCGAGTACCGCCTCGTAGACGGCGAAGCAAGTCAGGCTCGTAACTAGTACCTCCGACTCGGGCGGAACGAGGCGCTCCAAGGCGATTGCAAGGGCGGTCCGGCCGGTATGATAGAGAGCGACGCGGTCTTTGGTCGTCCCGTAATGGGCGGCAAGGTAGGCACGTAGCTCCTTAAAATCGCTCTTCGAACCGATAGCAAAAGTATGACGGAGGACGTCCTTAAACTTATAGGTCGAAGCTTGGCCGAGGAAATACACTTAGATCGCCCCCTTGGTTTTAGCCGCAAGCGAGCGAGCCGGGTCGACGTTGTCGATAGCCTTGACGGCCTTCGCAATCGCGCGGGCGAAGCCGCTCGGGTCGGAAATATAGGGAGCGTGAGACCAGTTGGCGTAGAAGGTCAACTCGGCGTTTGGCAATAGTTCCTTCATCTTCTCGGCCTGGCGCGGGGGAGTAATCGTATCTTTTTGGCCCCAGAGAATAGTCGTCGGGGTCGTCACTTTCGAGATGTCGAGCTTTTTGTCCGACTCGAGCATATTCGAAAGAGTCTGCTTCATGTTCTCGGGAGCGCGATCATAATCGGAAGCGCCAAGAAGCTTGTGGTAGACCTTGCGAAAAAGTTTGACGCGCTTTAGAGGGGCAAAGGTCTTGGAGACTTTGCGGCTAACGTCGCGCTTTTTCGACTCTTCATAAACGCCGGCGGCATCGACCAAAATCAAATGTTTAACTTTCTCCGGTTTTTCGCTCAATAAATTTAAGAGGATACGGCCACCGTTGCTATGGCCAAGGACGATAGAATCTTTCGGAATATTTTTGTCGGCCCACTTAACGTAGTCTTCAATCGTCCAGACTTTGTTGGATGGCGTCGTCAAGCCGGGGACGTTTAGCATCTCGACTTTGATGCCCTTTTCCCTGAGCTCCCTAATCGTACGCTCCCAGGGGGCGACGGTATAGGTCCAACCATGTATTACATAAATTGTGGTCATTTTATTCTCCTCATTAATTTAACCCTCGCTTCCGACGACGCTTTTCGGCCGCCTTTTCGCGGCGCGGCAACTTCTTGACGTCCTCCGGATTTTTTAGTAATTTTTCGATAATCCATTCGAGGTACTGCGACCCCTTGAAAATTAAAACCTCGTCGCCCTTAGTATTTTTCTCGAGATAATCTAAAGCCTGTTTGACGTCGTCGAAAGACTCGGCCTGGATTTTTAGCTCCACTAGGCGAGGGTAGGTATATTGTCTAGTCCGGCGGCCGACGAGGATAACTCTTTCGGGCTTAGCCTCCTTGATAAGGTCGGCGAGCTTGGCGTGTTCGTCGCCCTCGATAAAGCCCTGTTCGACCATATCGCCGAGAATGAGCCATTTTTCGCTCGGCGGCATCTCTTTAGTCATCTCAAGGATAGATTGGACGGAGATAAGATGGGCGTTGTAAGAGCTATCAATAATCTTCAAGCCGTTTTTACCCTCAAAGAAGCTACTACGGCCGGGGGCAATCGGCATATTTTTCAAATTGGTCTTCAATTTAATTTTAAGATACTTCATCAAGCTCTCGAGCATCAGAAGCTGAATCGCCATATCTTTTGGCATCGGCTGGGCGAAAGTAAAGGTCTCGCCGCTTTTTAGCCTAAAGGTAGTCTGGTCGGGGCGGACCTCGTATTTTTTGAGGTCTTTTTTGTAGAATTTCGTAACGGCCGCTTCGGTTTTGCCCTTCTTCTTAATCTTCTCAGTCGCTTTGACCATCAGCGGAATATCGCCGTCGATATAAATCGCCTTTTTAGTATATTCCGGAAGCATAGCAAATTCATGAGTAATAGCCTTGTCGAGACTCTCAAACTCGCCGTCCCGGATTTGCTGCTCGTACTGGACGGCGTGCGACCGACCAAGCGAAACCCAAATCGTCACTTCCGGCCGTAGCCAGCTCGCCAGAAACTCGGTCTCATGGGGACGTTCGCCGTCGATTTCGACGATGTAATATTTTTCACGATGTTTTACGAATAGCGATTTTATCGGAGCGGCGAAAATTAAGTAGAACCAGCGTAGTTTACTGCCGGTAATACCACGGAGATTTACCAGGTCGAAAGCGATGCCGAAGGCAGAATTGGCGTCGTGGGAATAATGGGCTTTTTCGCCTAGCTCGGCTTCGATAAGATGTAGCATCGTCGTTTTCCCGACCGAGCCAGTAATCGCGATAATGCGCGGACGCCATTTTTTTAGAACGCGGTTCGCAAAAATCCGGAAATACCCCGCCGCTACGAAGTAGAACTTCTTCTTGAATTTCGCAGTTAAAGTCATACAACCATTATACCATATCGAAAAACAAAAATGGCTTATTAGCTGACTGTTTCGCTTACGTCCGATTCGTCGAGGCTTTTCAGTCGGACCACCCCATAACACACGGTTACAGGACCCCGGTCCGTGAAAAGCCTCTCCGAATCGGGTGCGCTCAAGGTCTAGCTAATAAGCCATTTTTGTTTTTCTACATGCGGATTTCAGCATCGACTCCAGCTG
>JAFUBU010000013.1 GCA_017460045.1 Candidatus Saccharimonadota bacterium | reverse complement strand
TGAACTCCCTTAAGGGTACTCGAGCTGGGTGATAAAACTCTAGTACCCTTAAGGTATTTCAAATTAGTTTGATTTGTATTGGTATGGTTTCCCATTTGCCTCCTTACTTCTTTTTACTTATTTTGGGGTATCAAAACTAATGCGTTTTAATTCCCCCTCTATTATTGGTTGGTCGAATCTGTACTTACATCTATGTAGGTGCTCAAACAGATGTAAACACACATTCGGGCGGAAGGAGTTGCTACCTCTAAAATCCTAAAAGCAGCCACTTCTTTCCTGCTGAAGCACCTACGACCGCCAGACTCAGCATCCGGCGTCTTGGTACAGTACTTGAAATGACTGCTTCTAAGAGTCCGATGCTGAGATGTTAATGAAATCAATTTTATTAACGGTCGTATATAAAATAATGGTGCTTCAACTTCTATTTTACACGGATTATTTCCGAATTGCAAGAGCGAAATCGGCTATTTTTTCAGGGCGAGGCGGACGCGGGCTTCAACGGGGAGAGATTTGTCGATGCCGTCGAGGGCGGCGGAGGCCTCTTTGAGCGGGAAGCCGAGAGCGATAAGCGCGTCGAGAGCTTCGTCCTTTTCGGCAGCCGGAGTCTCCGGCTCGAGCGCTTTGGTCGCGCCGTAGCGAGACGGGGCGCCGACCTTGTCGCGCAAATCGACGATAACGCGCTCGGCGGATTTTTTGCCAACGCCGCTCGCTTTAGAGATAAAGGCGCTGTCGGCGTTCGCGATCGCGTTGCGGACTTCCTCCGGAGCGGCGAGCGAAAGAATCGCCATCGCCGCCTTCGGACCGATACCTTGGACGGAAATTAAAAGCTCAAAAAGCTTCTTGGCGACAAGAGTCGAAAAGCCATAAAGCTCTTCGGCGTTTTCGCGAATAGAATGATAGGTATAAAACTTCGTCCGATCGTCGAGATTGACAGTCTCAAAATCTAACGTTGTTAGATTTACTTCATAACCAACGCCGTTGACGTCGACAATGACGCTACTCGGCGGGAGCTTTTCGGCAACTACGCCGTTAATATGGGCAATCATATCTCCATTATACTACAAATCGACCTCAGGCGTATCGATAAAACTCGCCGAAGCCATCAGACTAGGCCTAACCCTTAAGGGCGACGTTGGAGACGAGGTAGAAAGCGAGGAGATAAATCATTACAGCGACGCCGATAAGGATAACCCCGGCCATGGCTTTCATCCATTTGGAGGAAACGTCCAGAGTGTGGTATTTCGCAACCGAGTAGTAGAACGATGTAATAGAAATAACGTTGGCGATTGGGCCGATCCAAATTAAGTTCGGTAGAGAGGTAAGAAAGATAAGGTTAAAGAGTAGCGAGAGAATACCGCAAATTGTAAGGCCGATACAAAAGATTTTTAATCCAGTCTTGAGGCCGGTATTTTTGGTTTCTTCGATACGTCGGACGAGGTAGCTAGAGAAGGTAATGGAAATCAAGACGAAATAAATGATCAACGCATAGAAATGCCAGTTGTGGTCGACGAAGAGACGAACGTAGCCTTGGCTCAAATCGTAGGAACTATAAAAGAGCGAGGAGTCATAGGCAAGAAGTCCAACAAGGAGCGTACCGCCAATTGTGAAGAGTAGAGTCAAGAGCCTACCGCCCTTGTATCCGTGGCCGAAATAGGCTAGTAAGCCGATGTCGCTAATAGTAACGCCGGCAATAACGCAGGTAATGATAAAATGGACGAATTCAGCAGAAGCATTTGGCATATCAAGGGCACAGAAGATAGCAATTGTCCATAGAGCGGAGCCGAGAGCGGCAATTAAGAAATATTTAGCAGCCTGTTTTTCTTGTTTGCGGCTTCCAAAGAAAATGGAGATACCGGTTAAAGCTGCTACGGTGGCTGCTGCAATAAGTAAGGCTCGAATAAGTTGCATAGGTTTCCTTAAATTATAAATTGCTTACGCTCATTATAGCATAAGCAAATAAAAAATACCACCCGAATTTCTCCGGGCGGTAATTTTAGCTGATTTTTCCCTACATAGTTTCGAGTAACTTGTAATTTACTTTGCCACTAGCCATTATCGGAAGTTCATCGAGGAAGATAAACTCCTGGGGCATTTGGTAATCTTTGAGGAATGTTGCCAAGTTTTTCTTGAGTTCTTCCTCGGTAGCCTCACTAGGCACAATGTCTCCTTTTAAGACAATAAAGGCCCTTGCTCCAGTTTCGTCCGGCGTGACAACGACGGCGTTCTGGTCCACAATATCAAGCTTGGAAATTGCCTCCTCGACAGTCTCGCAATTTACTTTGTCGAAGGCGTTTTCATTCATAAAGAAGCGACGCTCGCGGCCGACGAAATGGACGTAGCCGCTTTCGTCTAAACTCATGAAGTCGCCAGTTTTGAAGAAAGTTTTTCCGTCTCTCTTGATAAAGCACTTCTTCGTCAACTCTTCGTCGCCAAAGTAGCCTTGGCAAAGCGAAGCGGAAGAGACAATAGCCTCACCAATTTCGCCGTATTTGACTTCGTTGCCGTCCTCATCGACAATTAGCCATTCCGGACCGATATAGAATCTTCCAGCCGTACCGGAAACATGAGCGACGCGGTCGTTGATGGTACCGATACACATACCTTCGGAGATACCGTAGTTGTTGCAAATCTCTGCTTGGCAGCCATGTTCCTTAAAGAACTTCATACCGTCCTCGTAGTCTCTCTCATGAAGAGCGGCACCAGCACAGTAGAAAATTTTGAGCCAAGAGATGTCGGCATCTTTCGGTACGTATTCAATGAACTGTCTCAAGGTTAGAGGCGAGCCATAAATAAAGCTCGGCTTCGAGTTGTAGCAAACTGCGATGTCTTCTGGGGCAGAGCCGGCTAAGACAACTATACTACCGCCCATAACGTTTATGGACATCGGCATAAAGCCGTAGCCATGGCAGAACGGAGCCCTGCAGATAACTTTGTTGACGGTCCTGGTGTCTGTTCCGGAAGAATTCACAGCATAGATCAGCGACGCGAAAATCGCCCGATTCGAGAACGGAAGCGTCTTGGGCTTAGACGAGGAGCCTGAGGTCTTGAGATAGAGCATCGCCTCGTCTTTTTCCGAGAGACTATGTTTCTCGATTTCGGCCGAAGTCTCGGGAAGCGAGATTTCGGTCCCGTCTAAAACGGCCCTAAACTCGTAGCGCGAAGCATTCTCGTCCGGCTTGACGATCAAGACAAGCTCGACGGATTCCGCATACTCCTTTATAGCGTCTACCAAGGTAGTCGAGCCGCTATAAAGTAAAACCGCCTTGGGGCGATGGAGATCCAGCTCCTCATAAAAGGGGCTAAGGTCCGCTTCGTCTACGGCATGGGTAATCGCGACCGGTACGCCGATAGCGTTAGCGCCGAAAATCGCGGCAATTCCTTCATAAGAATTCGGAACGACTACGACGAGCTTGTCGCCGGCCTTGATACCTTTCTTTAGGAGGAGTCCAGCGAACTTAACGGCGTCGTCTTTAAGAGTCTGCTTAGTATAGACCTCGCCGTCCGCCTCGACCGCGACTTCGTCGAGATGTCCCTCGTTAATCTTCAGGAATGTAGCGAACATACTCGCGGGTAAAATCTCCGGGTGTAACTTTTCTTCAGGGATGCCCTGAAGATGTGTCTTGTCTATTGATGGATAGCCTGTTTTCATAGAGGTCCCCCTTTCCATCAGAAAAAATCAGCTTGTTAACGTTCGACCCTCTAATGCCTCGGTCTAGTATAATTATAGACTATAACAAGTCATTTCTCAAGAGAATTTAAAGTGTAATTTTTACAGCTAGCTCAGACGATGAGAAGAAGGGGCGAGGAGGTCGGCGCGGCTGCTCAAAAGATGGGTAATGGCGGCGGCGAGAGCGTCGGCGGCGTCATCGGGCTTGGGCGCGGTCTTTAAGCCGAGTTGAATGCGGACCATTTCCTGCATCTGCTTCTTCCCCGCCGAGCCGTAGCCGGTCAAGGTCTTTTTGATTTCGTTCGGAGTATACTCGTAAATCGGGAGATTGTTTTGTTTGGCGACGAGAAGACAAATACCCCGAGCTTCGGCGACGGAGATGCCGGTCGTAATATTTTTGCTGAAGAAAAGTTTTTCAATGCTGACGAGGTCGGGACGATTCCCCTTGATGATTTCGTGCATCGAGTCGTAAATATCTTTAAGGCGGTCGGGAAGAGGGGTGTGGGGCGGAGTAGCGATGACGCCGAAATCTCGCGCGAGGGCGCGATTGGTCTTTGTAATTTCTACAACGCCAAAGCCGCAGATGCCAGTACCGGGGTCAATGCCGAGGATTTTCATTATTTCTCCATGTATTTAATTAGCGCGTTTCGGAGGTCTTTAACGGGGAGGACAAAGGGATTTTTAGCGGCGGCGGGGGCAATAGCCTTGGTAAAGCCAAGTTTCTTGGCTTCGTTAATTCTCTGATCCGGGCGGAAGGCAGAGCGAATTTCCCCGCCGAGCCCGACCTCGCCAAAGACGACGTATTTCTCATTCAATTTCCTTTTAGCGCAAGCGCTCGCAATCGCCATACAAACCGCGAGGTCCGCGGCGGAATCCTGGAGCTTAAGCCCGCCGACGACATTGATAAAAATGTCCGACTCGGAAAGTTTTAATTTAGTCCGTCTTTCGAGGACGGCGATCAGGAGATTTAAGCGATTTAAGTCAAAGCCAGAGGCGGTACGCTTCGGGTAGCCGAAGTTGGTCTTATTGACGAGAGCCTGAATCTCGACGAGAACCCCCCGAGTACCTTCTAAGGTCGCGAGAATAATAGAGCCGTCGGTATTAGTCCGCTCGGCGAGAAGCGTAGCGCTAGGATTTTCGACCTCTTTTAGGCCCTCCTCGTTCATTTCAAAAATCGCAACTTCGCTTGTAGAGCCAAAACGATTTTTAACGGCGCGGACGGTCTTGAACCCGCCGTAGCGGTCGCCTTCGAAATTGAGGACGACATCGACGAGATGTTCCAGAACCTTCGGGCCAGCGAGCGTACCGTCTTTCGTAACGTGGCCGACGATAATAACGGCGGTATCGGTCGCCTTGGCGGCGCGAATGATCAAATTGCCGCAGTTGTTGACCTGGGAAACCGTACCGGGAGCGGAAGAAATCTCGTTCATGGCGAGAGTTTGGATTGAGTCGACGATGACAAGGCGATAATTATTAGACTCGATAGTCTTAGCAATATCGTTGGCGGAAGTACTACTTGCAAAAAAGAGATTTTCGGAATTCGCGCCGAGGCGGGTCGCGCGGAGCTTGACCTGGCCGGCCGATTCCTCGCCGGAAATATAGAGGACAGGGACGTCGTTTGAGACGAAAGAGCAAATTTGCATCAAGAGCGTAGATTTACCGATGCCCGGCTGGCCGGCGAGGAGAGAAACCGAGCCCTGCAAGATACCGCCGCCAAGGACGGCGTTCAAATCTTTAAACTCGGTCTTTAGTCTCGCTTTGGCGTCGGAGGGGACAATATCGCCGATTTTGTCGGGAGTCAGAGCCTTTCCGGAGACTTGGCCCTTGGCGATAGCGGTCTTGGCGTTTTGTTCTTCGGCAGGGTTTACGACCTGCTCGATTAGGGTATTCCACTCGTTGCAATTTTCACAACGACCAGCCCACTTGGCATAGGTCGCGCCGCAGTTGCTACAAACGAAATTGGATTTAGTTTTCATATTAACTCCACTTGTCTAGGTTTATTATAACAGAGGCGCGACAAAAGAGCAAGGAACAGGTCCTTGCTCTTTGTTATTTAATGACCTCGTCGACGATACCGTATTTGAGGGCATCCTCGGCGGACATCCAGTTGTCGCGGTCCATGTCCTTTTCGACCTGTTCGAGCGATTTGCCGGTATTCTTGGCAAAGATTTCGGCGAGACGCTTCTTTAGGTAGATGCCTTCTTTCAAGGCAATTTCCTGGTCGGTAATTTTCCCTTCCGTACCGGAGCTCGGCTGATGAATCATAATGCGCGAGTTTTCGAGACAATAGCGCTTGCCTTTAGCACCGCAGGAGAGGAGCATCGCCCCCATCGAGGCCTGAAGGCCGATGCCGATAGTCTGGACGTCCGGCTCGATATAATTCATCGTATCAATAATCGCGAGGCCGTCGTAGACGGAGCCGCCGGGAGAATTAATGTAGAGCTTGATATCTTTCTTGGGGTCTTCGTGGGCGAGAAAGAGTAGTTGAGCGACGACCAGATTCGCCGTATGGGGGTTAACATCTTCGCCGAGGAAGATAATGCGATCGGTCAAGAGACGCGAGTAAATATCGTATGCGCGCTCGCCTTTCGCCGTTTCTTCGACGACGGTTGGGACTAGATAGTTGGTAGTGTTTTTCATAATTATTCCTTTCCTACTTTCATTTTTAATTTACCATCTTTCGAAATATCGATATTGGCGATATCGCCCTTGTCGAGCTCGCCTTTAATAATCGCGTCGGAAATCAGGGTCTCGAGGTTGTCCTCGATCGCGCGGCGGAGCGGGCGAGCGCCGTTTTTCGGGTCGTAACCCTGTTTAATTAGCCACTCTTTTACCGCCGGGGTAATTTTAACGCCGAGCGACTTAGCGGCGAGACGCTTCCTCAAATCTTCTAAGAGGGTATCGAAAATCTGGGCGACCTCTTTTTCGGTCAAAGAGTGGAAGACGAGAATCGCGTCGAGACGGTTGATCAGCTCGGGGCGCATCCGCTTCTTGAGGGCGCGCATCGCGGCCTCTTTTTGGACGGCATATTCGGCGTCGCGAGTCCTTTTGTCGGTCTTCGACTTTTCAGAGCGGAAGCCAAAATTGTCGTCATTATACATCGCTTCCGAGCCAAGATTCGATGTTAAAATTACAATGGTATTGTTGAATTTGACTTTGTTGCCCTGGCCATCGGTCAAAACGCCGTCTTCAAGAATCTGAAGCAAAAGGTTAAAGACGTCGGGGTGGGCCTTTTCGATTTCGTCGAAGAGAACAACCGAATACGGCCGACGACGAATCGCCTCGGTTAGTTTTCCGTCGTCGTCATAGCCAACATAGCCGGCCGGAGCGCCAATCAAGCGCGAGACGTTGTGTTTTTCGCCAAACTCAGACATATCGATTTTGAAGAGGGCGTTTTCGCCGCCGAAAACTTCGCGAGCGATAACGCGGGCGAGCTCGGTCTTACCAACGCCAGTCGGCCCCATAAAGAGAAACGAGCCGATTGGGCGATTCGGGTTGGCGATACCGGAGCGGCCGCGGCGAATCGCTTTGGCGACGGCGCGGACGGCCTCGTCTTGGCCGATAATGGCCTGGTCGATATGGTCTTCGAGGCGAGTAAGAAGCTCGAGCTCGGAACCATGGACCTTCGAGACTGGAATACCGGTCTTAAGCGAGACGGCCTTGGCGAGAAACTCTTCGGTCAGCTTTGGCGTCGCTTGATTTTTAACGCCGGCCTTTTCGAGCTCTTTGATTTCCTTTTTGAGATTTAAGAGATTAGTCTTTAGCATGGCGGCCTTTTCGAAATCTTCCGCCTCGGCGGCCGCGTCGATTTTCTCTTCAAGCTGTTGTTCCTCGATTTTGAGCTTCTTATATTTACCGCCACCCTTTTTATCGGCAGAGACCTTGGCGATAGCCGCGGCCTCGTCAATAATATCGATAACCTTATCTGGCATAAAGCGGTCGTTAATATAGCGCTTCGACATCACAATCGCGGTCTCGAGAACTTCGTCGGGGATTTCGACGCCATGGTGTTTTTCATAATGGGTCTTAATACCCTTTAAGATTCGTAGCGTAACCGTATCGGTCGGCTCGTCGACGACGACGGTCTGGAAGCGGCGAGAGAGAGCCTTGTCTTTTTCGATACCCTTACGATACTCGTCGAGGGTCGTTGCGCCGATAAGATGGAGCTTGCCGCGAGCAAGGGCGGGCTTTAGGATATTGGCCGCGTCCATCGTCCCTTCGCCAGAGCCGGCGCCGTTTAAGAGATGAAGCTCGTCGATAAAGAGAATAATATCCGAGTTTTCGACCGCCTCGTCAATTACGCCTTTAATCCGCTCTTCGAATTCGCCGCGGTAGCGCGTACCGGCAACCATCGCCGAAAGATCGACCTCGAAAAGGCGTTTACCAACCAGGCTACCCGGGACGTCGTTTTTGGCGATACGGGTCGCAAGGCCTTCGACAATCGCGGTCTTACCGACGCCGGCTTCGCCGATTAGGACGGGGTTGGACTTAGTTCGGCGACAGAGGACCGTAACGATACGCTCAATTTCGGCGTCGCGGCCGATAACCGTATCGAGCTCGCCGTTTTTGGCGGACTCGGTCAGGTCGGTCGCGTAGCGTTTAAGCCATTTTAACTCGGTCTTGCTAAGGTATTTAGCTTTTTCCCTGGCGTTTTTGGCCTCGTTGGCCTGTTTCTCGGCAAATTCCTCAATGGTCTTTTTGAGCTCGTCCAAATTAACTCCTTGTTGGACGAGGGTCAAAGCGGCGCGCGAGTTGGGCTGAGTAACAAGGGCATAGAGGAGGTGTTCCGTACCGACGACGTCAAGGCCCTGCTCGTGGGCAAAATTATTAGCGATACGGAGAGTCAAGACGGTCGCTTCGGAAAGCGACATCATCGCCATCTGCGACCCCGGGACTTCGACCGCCGTACGGTTCATACCTTTTTCAAGCGTATTGAGCTCAACGCCTTCGTCGCGGAGAAGGCGAGCGCCGGTCGAATTATCCATCGCTAAAATCCCGAGAAGGAGGTGTTCCGTACCCATATAGCCGTTGTTGTAGCGCTTGCTATAAAAGTCGGCTTTCTGGAGCGCAAACCGTGCGTTCTCGGAAAGTTTGTTCATTATCTCATTAAAATCATCTTCCATGCTATCTATTGTACATTATTAGCACTCGCGAGTCAAGAGTGCTAAAACATACAATGGGACAAGCTAGCCTTAGCATTCTCTGAACGCTGTTCGCCGCCTGCTACCGCCGAATTTTTACAACAACTAGCCTATCCTCAGAACTCCTAATCTTGGTCGTTCTTCGGATAGGTAGTAGTTGTAAAAATTGCGGGGCGAACGACGCATTGTTCAGAGAATACTAAGGCTAGCTTGTCCCATCGTGCTAATTTGTTTCATCTAAGTTGTCTAATCCTGGCAAGGGGAGGGCGGAGAGGAGCTCTAACGAGGCGCCGCCGCCGGTAGAGATGAGTGAGAATGAGAGGCCAGGATGGCTCTTCAAATAGTTTTCGACGAAGCCGGCGGTATCGCCGCCACAGACGACGGTCGTAATCTCGGGATGCGAGCCAAGGTAATCGGCTAATCTTTCCGAGCCCTTGGCGAACTCCGGCTTTTCGGTCTCGCCGAGCGTACCGTTCCAGAGGACGGTCTTGGCGTTTTCGCAAAGCTTTAAGAGAGCCTCGATGCAAGGCTCGCCGATATCGCGCTTGCCGCCTTCGCCGTCTTCGACGAAGGTATCGCAAACGTGAATCTTGGGGCTATTAGAAGAATAGCCGTCCGCGGCGATTTTCCCGCCGACGAAAATCGCGTCAGCGAGCGGAGAAAGTTTATCAATCAGAGGCTGTTTGTCGTCGACCTTGGCGCCGCCAATGATAATCACGAAAGGGTGGTCCGGGGAAGTCGCGACTTTTTGTAGGGCGGAGACTTCTTTTTTGACGAGGAGGCCAGCGACGCTCGGGAGCTCGCGGGTAATCGCGTCGGTCGAAGCATGCGCGCGGTGAATAACGGCGAAGCCATCTTGGACGAAGAGGTCGGCGCCGGTACATTCGGCGATTTCGCGAGCAAACTCCGCGGAGTTCTTTTCTTCGCCCGGGAAGAATCGAAGATTTTCTAACAAGATAATCCCGCCGACCGGGGTCTTCTTAACCGCTTCCTCGACATCGGGGCCAGAAACGTCGTCGATGAAGCCAACTTTTCGATCCGGGAGGAGCGCGGCGAGACGCTCCGCAACCGGTTTCAAAGACAGCTCCTTAACTTTCTTCCCCCCGGGGCGGCCGAGATGGGAAATTAGAATAATCCGGCGAGCGCCCTTTTTAATAAGATATTCAATCGTCGGGAGACTAGCGCGTATCCGAAGGTCGTCGGTAATCTCGCCATCTTCCATCGGGACGTTGTAGTCGACCCGAACGAGGACATTTTGGTTTCTGACTTTGGCGTCTTTAATTGTAGCTTTCTTTGACATAGGACTCCTTAACTTATCTCTATTGTACCACCTCCTGGGCGTTTTGTCGCTTGTAATTTATACACCCTTAGATATGGACGAGCTGGATCGTATCGGTCCCGCCGAGGGTGTCTTTGTGGCCGGAAATAATAACTGCGAGAAGCTCTTTCTTATCTTCTTCGACTTGGAGATAGCCCTTTTCTTTGAGCTCCTGCGCAAGGTCGAGACCGTAGGTCGGAGTATAGGGACGGACGAAGGCAGAGTTGGCGTAGGTCAAAGCGAGCTGGCCGGCGACGCGAGCGTTGCTCGTAACGGTAATAATCGGAAGCTTCGGACGCTGGGCGGCGATAGCGGCGGCGGTAGCGCCGGTCGCGGTCTGGCAGATAATAAGGTCGGCGGCGATTTTTTCGGCGAGATTGGTTACGGCGTTCGAGATAGCGTCGTAGTTTTTGAAGTCGCCGGTAACTTCATGGTTAATCGGGGAGACGTGGGAATGATTTTGGGTATATAAAATTACCTTCTTCATCGCCTTGACCGTCTCGAGGGGATATTTACCGTTGGCGGTTTCGTCCGAAAGCATAACCGCGTCAGCGCCTTGGATAACGGCGTTGGCGACATCGGAAACTTCCGCGCGAGTCGGCTCGGGGCTATCGACCATACTACCCATCATCTGGGTCGCGACAATACAGAGCTTCGAATGTTCGCGACACATCGCGATTAACTTGCGCTGGACAATCGGGACGACCTCGGCGCCAGCTTCGACCGCCATATCGCCGCGAGCGACCATAATACCGTCGGTCGCCTTGACGATAGCTTCCATCGTTTCGTCGCTCTCAATTGCCTTTTTAGTCTCAATCTTCGCGATAATCTGGGCGGTAGAACCATGGGAAAGGAGGATTTGCCTCAATTTTTCAATATCATCGGCGGACTGGACAAAGCTTAAAGCGACAAAATCGAAGTCGCGGCTCGCTCCGAATTCGATGTCGGCCATATCTTTTTCGGTAATAATGTCGCCGCCGAAGTCGGTATCGGGAAGGTTGAGCCCCTTGTGGCTCATCAAGAAGCCGTCGTTTTCGACCTCGACCTCGATAGCGGTTTTGCTAAGAACTCTCGTAACGTGGGTCTTAACCTTGCCGTCGAAGAGCGAAATCGGCTCATCGACCTTGACCTTTTCGGCGAGATTGTACTGGACCGGGAGGACGTTGTCGCCTTGATGTTCCTCTACCGCATGGTCGAGGACGAGACGGTCGCCTTTTTTGACATCGTAATGGTTATCTTTCAGATCGCCGAGGCGAATTTTCGGGCCCTGGAGGTCTTGTAAAATCGCGACGGAGCGGCCTTTTTTCTCGGCGGCAGCGCGAATCCACTCGATTTGCTGGTCACGCTCGACATAATCGCCATGCGAAAAGTTTAGGCGGCAGCCGTTTACTCCGGCCATAATCAAATCTTCGATTTTCTCCTTCGAGAAGGTCGCCGGACCGATAGTTGCTAGAATCTTGGTACGTTTGAATAATTTGCTCATATAAATATTATAGCATATTACGCGCTGCGCTTTGGACTTCGCTCGCTTCGTTGTTTGGTAAGAATTTGCTTCGCAAATTCCTTCCAAACTGCCTCGCTCGGAATCCGAAGAGCAAGCTCTTCGGACTTCGCTCGCTTCGTTATTTGGTCGAACTCCGTTCGCGTCCAGCTGGCCCACAGCAGATAATAAAATTAGACCCTTCGGGTC
>JAFUBU010000094.1 GCA_017460045.1 Candidatus Saccharimonadota bacterium | reverse complement strand
TGGAGGTATGAGCAAAGTATTTTTTACGAAAGATTTGATAAGCGAGGGGCTGGTAAAGATTTATGAGGCGCTAGGGGTAAAACTCGAGGGGAAAGTCGGGGTTAAGGTCTCGACCGGCGAGAAAGGCTCGAAAAATTACCTGAAGGCGGAGCTAATCCGACCGCTCGTCGAAAAAATTAACGGGACGATTGTCGAATGTAATACCGCCTATCCGGGGGCGCGGAATAAGGCGCCAAAACATCTTGAGACCGCGAAAGCGCATGGTTTCGGCTTTACGGAGATTGATATTATGGACGGCGAGGGAGAGTTCGAAATTCCGGTCGAGCGAGGCAGACATCTTGAATACGATATTGTCGGAGAGAATTTGAAGAAATATGACGCGATGTTGAACCTGGCGCATTTTAAGGGCCATGCGATGGGCGGGTTCGGGGGAGTTTTGAAAAACCAGTCGATCGGCGTCGCCTCTCGGAACGGCAAGGCTTATATTCATTCGGCTGGTAAGACTAAAAGCCCGATTAAATGCTGGCTTCCGGGGACGAAGCAAGAAGATGTTATTGAGTCGATGGCCGAGGCGGCGAAAGCGGTCGCGGATTATTTTGAGAGACAAGGTAAAAAGATTTTGTATATCGATGTGATGAATAATATCTCGGTCGATTGCGACTGCGACGCGCATCAGAAAGAGCCTGTTATGGCGGACATTGGGATTTTGGCTTCGGAAGATCCGGTATCCTTGGACCAGGCGGCGGTCGACTTAATTTGGCAATCGAGCGACCCGGGGGCGGAGGCTCTAAAAGAGCGGATTGAGTCGCGAAAAGGGCGACATATCTTACCGTATGCGGAAGAGATTGGGTTAGGTTCGAGAGAATATGAAATTGTGGAGATTTAGGTTTTGAGGGTTGCGATTTTTACGGACGTATTCTTGGAGGTTGCGGGCGGGATACCGTCGTCGATTGAGGCACAGCGAGAATATCTAACAAAGAATGGGATTTCGAGTATTGTATTTTGCCCGGCGCGGCCGGGGTCGAAAGTCCCGGAGGGGGTTTTCGCGGTTCCCTCTTTCAAGTATCTGCGGCCGGGCGGAGCGCCGCTTGCGAAGCGAATTAAGAAAGTCAAAAAGGCAATTCTCTCGGCTTATCCGGAGTTTGATTTTGATATAGTACACGTCCATTACGAAGGGGCATGTAGCCTCGCCGGGATGCAGCTTGCGAGAGAGTTTTCGCGTCCGCTAGTCCAGACGATGCATGGGCGCGAGGATGTAGCGGCGGAGACAAATATTCCGCATCCGGTTAAAACGCTCGGCGGGACGTTGCTTTGCTATCTGCACAAATTCGGCGTACCACATCCGATTAAAATTAAGCGAGACGACGAGCTAGCGCCGACGACGGTGCGCGCGAAGATGTGGACCTTGATGGTTAATCACGCCAACTTCGCAGATGTAGTAATTACGCCGTCGCGACATTTTAAGGAGAAGTTAGAGCATTACGGAGTAACGAAGCCGTTCGTAGTGATTTCGAACGCGATTTCGGACGAGGACTTAAAGCGAAGCTTTAAGGCGGCGGGCCTAGACTACGATAAGCCGCCGGTACGAGACTATGACGGACAAAAAGCTTTGAGGCTATTTTGGAACTCGCGAGTTTCGAAAGAAAAGCGGATGTTGCCGTTACTTTCGGCGCTTTTACTCTCGGGCGGATCGATAGAAATGGAGGTCTATGGCGACGGAAACGAGCTTGGGAAAGCGAAACGGTTGGTAAAGAAGCAGGGGCTAAAGGTACGGTTCTTTGGGAGAATCGAACATACAAAGATGCTTGAGAAAATGAAGTCGGCGGAGCTCGCGGTCGTAGTCTCGTACGGATTTGATAACCAGCCGATGACGATTTCAGAGGCGCGAGCGATGGGGCTACCGACTTTGATTGCCGACCCCGATCTTTTGGAAGTAACGGGAGAAGGCGGGATTTTGACGAGCGGGCCGGAGCCGGGCGAGATGGCGAAAACTTTGAGCGAGATCTTGCGGCGGCCGAAGATACTAGAAGAAAAAAGTCGGGCTTGTATTCGGGGGCGGGACGAAGTTTTGCAATCGGTACAGATCAAAAAACTGATTAAATTATACCGAGAGCTAGCGAAATAGAGCGGCGGAAGAGGCTTCGAGCGGCTTGCCGGGATTCCAAAGATTATAGGCTAGAAGGTCGGCGGGGAGAGTACCAGTAAAGAAAGAGAGAGTAGTTTGGCTAGTTTTTTCGAGCGGGATAGTAAAGATTTTACCGCGGTAGGCGATAATGATTTGGCCTTCGTGGAGCGTAACGATAACGACTCTTTCGTAGCTCAAAGTAAACTTATGGAGGGTCTCGATAGTAGAGAGAAGCGGATGGGATAGCATCAACATTTTAGGGTAAAGGAGAGTACGGAAGAGTTTTTGGAGCTGGGCCATCGAGGCGAAGAGAAAGAGGTCGTGGTCGTCAATCATCTCGGCCGTACCGATAGACAAAGTATCGACGGCGTCGCGAGCGATAAAGAGCGGGCGTTCGGACTGTTGGGCGCTCTCGAGGATGGCGATAGAAGTCGCGGAGTTTTTCGAGAAATCGCCGGCGAGGAGGACGGCGTTGGTATCTCGGAAGGCGGCGGCGAGCTCGGGGGAGCGGTCGAAAGAGCCGGAGTCGGTACTTTTTAGGAATTCGACGCCGGGGAGCGGCGGGAGAGTTTTCTTGAGACTATCCGGGAGAAAGGTCTTAATTTTAGCGACTGGGTAATTTTCGAGAGCCTCGGCGAGATGAATTATGCTAGCGAAACTACCGCGGCTACCGCCGATGACGGAGATAGTTCCAGATTTTTGTTCAGGGAAGTTCCATTCGAGGTCTCGGTGGAGCGGTTTTTCGAGTTTTTGCCAGTAGTCCATTG
>JAFUBU010000093.1 GCA_017460045.1 Candidatus Saccharimonadota bacterium | reverse complement strand
CTGGGGATAACAGGCTGATCGCGCCCAATAGTTCACATAGACGGCGCGGTTTGGCACCTCGATGTCGGCTCATCACATCCTGGAGGGGGAGCACCTTCCAAGGGTCCGGCTGTTCGCCGGTTAAAGTGGTACGCGAGCTGGGTTCATAACGTCGTGAGACAGTTCGGTTTATATCCGGCATGATCGTTAGGAATTTTGAGGAGATCTGTCCCTAGTACGAGAGGACCAGGATGGACGAACCTCTAGTGTATCGGGTGTGGCCACCTGCTGCATTGCCGAGTAGCTATGTTCGGAAGAGATAAGCGCTGAAAGCAGAGTAAGCGCGAAGCCCACTCCAAGATTAGACTTCCCTAGGAGACTCCAGAAAGATGATCTGGTTGATAGGCGCAAGGTGGAAGCAGAGTAATCTGTGTAGCCGAAGCGTACTAATAGGTCCATTGCCTTTTTATGGCTATTCTACCGCTTTACTATATCATAGGAAGGTAGTAGAATAGTGGCGATAAGCCCATAGTGACGTAACTAGCAATCGGTGCTGGAAAGCACCGCAAGATACAATTAAAAATTTGGTACAAAGTATAATATCCATTTATGGACATCAATAGCCTGCTCAAGCAGAATTGTTTGAACAGCGACAAGGCGAAAGCTATCCTCTTTCGAAACCGTAGGTTTCGAAAGATAATAGTCATTTCAAAGTAAGGACATGTGCCTGACTTTGAAAAGAACTGTTTTTCTGAAAGAGGAAGAGAAAAATCTTTTTTAAAAGATTTGTCTCTTGCGCTCCGCGCGAGTTGGTGCCCATAGCGCTGGGGAAATACCTGTTCCCATTCCGAACACAGAAGTCAAGCCCAGTAGCGGCGATTATACTGCAATTGCGGGAAACTAGCAAGGCGCCAAATTATGGAAAAACCGTCTGAAAAGGCGGTTTTTTCTTGCCAAAAAGGCCGACCTTTGCTATAATATAAATATACCTAATCGTCCGGACCTAAAGGCCCGGCTTATTTAATCAAAAGGAGCAATATGGAAGGATTAGATCTAAAACAAATGACCGCCATGGTCAAAGTCATCTCCGAGGAGAAAGGTCTCCCCGAGGAGACGATTCTCGACATAATTCAGACCGCGATTGCCGCGGCTTGGCGCCGGGACAATGGCTCTCGCGAGATGGAGGTCCGCGCCGCGTTTGATATGAATAAAGGGACCGCTAAGGTCTACGTCGCGCGGACGGTCGTCGAGGACGGCCTCGCTTACAACCCGAATACCGAAATCCCGGAAGCCGAGGCTAAAGGTAAGAAGGTCGGCGATATCGTCGAAGAGGAACACGACGTTACTAGTTTCGGCTACGTCGCGTCCCAGACGGCGAAGCAAGTCGTCGTCCAAAGACTCCGCGAGGCCGAGCGGACCGCGGTAATGGCCGTCTATGCCGATAAGATTGGTACGATTATTACCGGGACAGTTTCGAAGATTCTTCCGAAACTGGTCTTGATTGACCTCGGCCGGGCTACCGCAGTAATGCCGAAGTCCGAGCAAATTGACGGCGAATATTATAGCGTTGGCTCGCGAATTAAAGTTCTCGCTAAGAGTATCGACAACAATAGCGATAAAGGTCCGCAACTAGTCGTTTCGCGCGGCGCGGCCGGCTTTATTGAACAGCTTTTCCGCCAGGAAGTTCCGGAGCTCGAGACCGGTACGGTTGAAATCATGGGTATCGCTCGGGAAGCTGGTCGCCGTACGAAGATTGCCGTTGCGACGTCTACCCCCGGTATCGACCCGGTCGGGACTTTCGTCGGCGGTCGCGGCGTCCGTGTCCAGGCCGTTATGAACGAAATCGGCGAGCGCGAGAAAATCGATATTATTACTTGGAGCGACAACGTCTCCGAGTATATTCGCGAGGCGCTTTCCCCGGCCGAAGTTATAAAAGTCGAAGTCGAGGGTAAAAACGCCAAGGTTTACGTCTCCGACGAGCAACAGTCTATCGCTATCGGTAAACAAGGCCAAAACGTCCGACTCGCCTCGAAGCTGACCGGCTATGAAATCGACATCATTCTCCAAAAGTCCCAGAGTAAGAAGAAAAAACAAAACGTCGAGGATTCGCTCCTCAACGCCATCGAAGACTCCGCCGAAGAAGAAACCTCGGAAGAGGCCTAGATAAAGATAAAAGTAGCCCGGCCCTCGCGCTAGGCTACTTTTTGATGAAATCCTTACGAAGCGCCCGGTTTTTAACTGCTCGCCCGGTCAAAACCGTCATCGAGCCGACAATTGCTAGACACGAAAGTGCAATAATCCCTACTAGGACGATATCGCTCGCGGTAATTCCTTCCTCCGGGTTGGTCAAGCTCGCGACGTACTCCGCCGACGTCCCGTACTCGTAGTTTACGACGTTCCCGTAATTAACCGTATCCGGATACCAAGATTCGGTCTCGCCGAGCGGTTCGACGTATCCTTCGTCGCTAGTATCTCCGACAATCGGGACGGCAACCTCTTCGGTATCAACCTGCTCGACTATCGTTTCAACAACTTGCGGCTCAGATTCGGCAACATCTGGCTGGACCTCTGCGGTCGCTTGAGGCGTCTCGACCTCCTCTTCGCAGGTCATCACAAAAACATTCGCATCCTTGTACTTACAAACCACATCTCTACTATTTTTATTTTCCATTTTTGTTTTGCCTTTTATCCATGTCCATTATAAAGCATAAGCGCGTAAAAATCAAGGCCTAAAAGCTAAAATGTCGAGAAAATCTGGCTCCAATAAGTCCGGTACGGCGTCGACGGATCGAAAACGAATCCGACCGCGAGATTGGTAAACGTCCCGTTTAGGATATTTGCGCGGTGCGTCTCCGAGGCCATCCAGGTCGCTACGACCGACGCCGGCGAAGTCGTCGTATTACCGGCCGCGAGGTTTTCCCCGGTCGTACCGCCGTAAGAGGGAATCGCACAGGCCGTACTCCAAGAACTTCCGTCCGGACGGGTATGGGAGTAGGAAGAGATAATCTCAACCGCCCGCGTCTGGGCCGCCGCCTCGCAAGACGAACCCCAAGAAAGCGCTCCGAGCCCATTTTGCGCCCGCTCCTGGTTTACTAAAGCTAGAACTTCGCGCTTCCATTGTTCGGTCGGGACCGCAATTACCGTAACCGTTAAATCGTCGCGTCTTAGACCGTCGTAAGTACCGGCGGTAATCGTCGTCGTCCCCGTCCCGACGATTTTCGGGTAACGGCATCGGCTCGTCGAATACCCGAGCTTTTCGCGCGCCGTTGCGTAGAAACCAGCGATGACATTCGTATTACTCGTTTGCCAATACATATCTCCTAGGCCACCGAGCGAGCTATCGATACAAATATCTTTATCGGCGCTCTGGTACAAGGTCGTCGAGGTTTCGTTCCAAAGCTCGCCCGAGGGGACATTCCCGCTTGAAGCCTTTTCCGTCGCCTGCGCTACCGTCCCGAGGACGTAAGAGTAACTCCCGCTTGTATTCGGTACGTCGTCCGAGCCAGCGTTCGACGACCCGCCTCCGCTCGAACCTCCGCTCGAACCGCCTCCGCCATATCCGCCAACCGACCCGCTCGTCGAGCTAATCTCTCCGTTTTTTACCGCCTCTAAGTATTCCGAAACCGAATCAATCATCTGAACCTCGGAGTCCTCGCCGTCTACTACGTCGCTCCGCTCCGAGACTACTCTAAGAGTCGTTTCTTTCGGTAGCCAAATCGCTCCGGCAATTAAAACTCCCGCGACCAAAATCGCCGCCGCATTCAAGGAAAGCAGTATTTTCGTCTTCGTCTGTTTCAACATTACCGACGTCACATCGACCTCCACATTTTCATATAACTAGTTTAGCATAAGTAATGTCGAAAAACAAGGTAAATTATCAAAACTAATCCGAAGACGCTAGTAAAATTTACAAGTGTATAAATTACTACTCCCAAAACAAATTAACTGTGTTATAATATCTCGCAGTAGGGAATCATCCTTTAACATAGAGGCAACTAAAACCTAAGTTTTTTTGAAAGAAAGGAGGTTAGCCATGGACGCTAAAACCATCGAGAGTATAGCGCTAAGAGACCCGCTTGAAAATATTTCGGCTGAATTCCCGCTCGGCTATTACGAAAACCATGTCGCGCCGGCGGTTATAGCGGCTAAAAAATGGGTCGCGGCCCGCGATCATGGCTCGAAAGAGTGCGATACTAGCCCTGACGAAATCGCTAAAATTCGCGAGCAGTTGGCCAAGAACGGTGCTAGTAGAGAGTTTTTAGAAGACCCGTTTTGGTGGGGTCGACTCGAAACTCTGCTTGAAAACCCCGGCGTAGCGCGGATCATGTACGAAGGCGGGATTGAGTCGCGATTTCTCGCAACTCTGCTGCTGGCGATGCCGAGTAGTATGGCGCTCGAGCCGGCGTTTCTCCACGGCCTGACGGTCGGGTTGACCTACGAGGAGATTACTCCGGAAGACGTCTACTATGAGACGGCGAGGCGTGAGGACTTGTTTAAGTATATCCGTATTCGCTCGGCCTTCTCTGGCGACGTCCTCGAGCTTTTGAAGCCGGAGCGCTCGGTTTTCTACAACTGCGGCCGGATGTTCGCGACTCGGTTTATTACCGAGCTGACCGGAAGCCAGCTCGCAATTTGTACCGATACAGACCGTAGTATTAAGGCCGAGACGCTCTTCCCGGATTTCTCCGTACGGAGTCATTACGCTATCTTTAATGAGCGCAACGAGGATCTCGTCCGTCGCGAAAGCGTCTTAAAAGGTTCGGATTTTGCCGAGAGTCTCGGCCATCTCGTCTATACCTTTACGCGCGACGATTATGCCGACGCCAACTGGTTTCTAAAAACCGCTATTTCGGCTTTGCGGCCGGGCGGAGTCATGGTCTTCGACCTAAATGGCGCTCATCGCGATTGGGAGAAACTGCTTCTTCCGATGGCGTGGACTAGAGGGGAAGTGACGATGACCTTCCTCGAGGACAACGCGACGATTGTGAAGTTCGTAAAGAAGAAGCTCCTAAAAGATGCTCCTATCGCCGATTTGATCGTCAAGCCGGTCGCTATCCACGGCCAGGACATCGGCGTAGTCTTTGCGGCGATTCGCGCTTAACCTAGTTCTTTAAAATCGTTCGCATTTTGCGAGCGATTTTTCTTGTTTTTTCATTCCGTCTATGCTAAACTAAAATTATATCATTGGAGGCCACATGCAAATCATCAACATACTACTAATTTTAACCGGTGTTTTAACTTTGCTTTCCGGCGTCGTTGTCTTCGCCGGCTCTTCGAAAAGCAAAAAGGGCGCGGCTTTTGCTTATTTGCTCGCGATGATTGGCGCGGCGACCTGGTCGATTTCGATGTTTGCCTTTTTGCGCATCGCTCCCGGGGAATTAGACCGCGCAAAAATCTGCCTTATCTTAATGTATGTTTCGACCCTCGTTGATACGAGTATGCTTTTCCTCTACGTCGGCTGGAAGCGCCGCGCGACTTGGCTCTTTGCCGGGATCTTGATTATGGCGCTAGTTTGGCTTTCCGCTTCGCTCGCGCTTGACCCGAGCCTCCTCTTCAAAGAAATTATTCTCGACCCGGTCGGCGGCAACTCGGTCGTCTTCGCCCAGACCCCGGTTATGATTGCCTACATGGTAATCTGCGCCCTTTCGGTCGTCGCCTTCCTATTCGCGGCGCTCGGCGCCGTCCGCAGAGCCCATTCTAAACAAGAAAAGCGCGGTACGGAGATCCTCCTTATCGGGCTAGTTCTCGCGGGCGGACTCGGCGGTCTTTTCGATTTAGCCCTACCGTTCGGCGGTAATTATAGTTTGATTTGGGTCGGTCCGGTCGCAACTTCGGCGGCGGTACTCTTCTACTACTATGCTGTCTTAAAATATCGCCTCATTTCGCTTTCCTCTGGTTGGCTCAAAGTTTTCTCTTACGTTACCTTGATGGCGATTGTTGCGACGATTTATTTTGGCCTCTTCTTCATTATCTTCTTCGCGATTTTCCGCTCGACCTACCCGTCCGCCGAGATTATCGTCCTCAATATTATCATGGTCGTCGCAATTCTTCTCTTCGCTCCGGCGATGAGCGAGATTACTGCCTTTGCGCGCTCTCTCGTCTATACTAACCAGCTCGACCTTCCCTATATTACTAAAAAATTGACCGGTATGATTGGCCAAAAGGTCGTCCCGACCAACCTCGCCGGCTTCCTCGCCTCGTATCTCCATTTTGGCTACGTCGGCTTCTTGATCGGCGATAAACTTTATTCCTCCGGCAATATCGATATTTCCACCAAAGAAGTTAAAGCCCTCAAGGCTCTCGGTTCGGCCGAACACAACGTCTGGCAAGATTTACCTAAAACTACCGCCGAATTTTGCGAGCATCTCGAGATTGTCGCCGTCGGCGAGCTAAAGGGCGACAACGGCGAAACTATCGGCCAAATCATCCTCGGTAGCCCGCAGGGTAAAAAGGTCCTCGACAAAAAAGATTACCGCGAGCTCGGCGTCGTCGCCTACTTCGTCTCTGCTATCTTCGCCGCCAATCGCCCCGCCAAGAAATAACTTGGCGAGCTAAAGCTCTTTTCGCGAGGATTATGGTATAATAAAAACATGGATAATGAGAAGCCTAGTCCTACAAGCGCCAAACAGAATTTTGAAATCCAATTCGGGACAAAAACAATTACGCTTAATAAAAAGGTTATACCCGCGGTTTTTGCCGTAGCTGTAATCTTGCTAATAGGTTGCTTGTGCATACCTTCTACTAGTCGTACTGGCCATGACGCTAATTCTGCGTATAATAGCGATAAGGTCGTCGACAAAAGCGACGAAGAGCTAGTCATAGAGGATTTGCTAGGGGTTAGTAGTAGTCTAGAAGAAACATCGAATTTAGCTTCGGAGAAAGCAACACTACGGGGGATTTATGATAAATTGGGTACGGCGGAGGAAAATTGCAAAGGAGAAGTAGTTGAAAAGTCGAAAAAGACCTTTTTCGACAGTAAAAATAATTTTACCGTCGTCGAACACGAAATATCTGTAACCGCCGGAATTTTAGACAAAGAACTGGATAAATATACAATTGGAAAAGACGGTATATTGTACCGGACTTCCGACAACAAAAAGTACAAGGCGATGGGAGGATTGGGGATAACGCAAGCGTTTAGCTCGGGCTCTAAGCATTATAATAAATACATCGATTATGGGATACTTGGCGTTACCTGTACCGTATCCATAGTGGCGAATTATTCGGACGAAGAGAAGGGTTATACTAAAGAGCTAGACCCCGAAGACGAAAATTTTGGAACTTATTTTCTCGGTACGGATATAATGTGGGGAGTCTATGCCGACGGTAGTTTGACGACCGATTCTGATACCTATATAGTTATGGTGGGTAGAAATCCGGAGCTCAACGACGCGGAAAATGACGTTAGCGAAAACGCCTTGTCCGACTCCCATACCGATACTAATCTATACCCAAACCTAAAGGAAAATATTAGCCCGATTTCAGAAATCCATATCTTCAACTTTGATTTTAGCATCAACGAAGAGACAAAAGAATTTGTCAACAAATGGAGCTACGCCGTCAGTAAAAACGAGCGCTAGTGTCTTTCGTCTGGCCTTGACAAGGGCGGGCCGGAATGATATATTTAAATGAAGAATAAGGAGAGTCATATGAAATCATTTTTTCACAAATCCCTAATTGCACTAGCGATTGCCGGGCTAGTTAGTGCAAACATTCCAGTCAGTGCCATAGCAACAAATACAACATCCATACAAGAGTATCGCTGGGATGAACACATAGAAGAGCTCTTAGAGGGCGAATATGTAGAAGGTGAAGTTGTTGTGGGTATAGATAGTAGCAAAAAATCTTTAACTTTCACGAGACTATTTGGTGGGCAAGAATTATCAGATACGGGAGATGAAATCACCACCGTATCAGAAGACTCTCTAGAATTATCCGATAATGAAAGCGCAAATAAAGATATCAGCATTGAAATAATCCGTCGAGACGATATGACTACTCGTCAGATTATGGAGGCTTTGAGGGGCGATGGTGCCGTAGTCTTTGCCGAGCCAAACTACATTACCGAAACTGCTGAGATAGAGCCGTACATTGGGCAATTGACTAGTGCGCTCACCGATGCTTCTGACCGCACAGATATGCAATGGGGTAATATGGATGGTTATGGCATGAACATCCCACACTGGAACGAAGATGGTGGCAACATGGCGCACGAGGTAATCGTAGCCGTGATGGATAGCGGCATAGATAACCAACACGCCGATTTACGGGAAAAGATGTATCATTTGTCAGCCGATGAACAGGCCGCCACTGGATGTAGCGAGCTTAGATGTGATAACATCAATGATGAAAAGCTACACGCTCATGGTACGCATGTTGCAGGTATCATCGGGGCAGCGTGGAATGACTACGGCATTAGCGGCGTTGCCTCCAATGTAAAGTTTATAGATGTTCGTAACGCCAACTCAGAAGGCAAGGTAGATGTGATAGCCTCCATCAAGGGTTATGCTCAAATTAAAAAATTGATGGAGATGGGCGTTAAGATTCAGGCCATCAACAACTCTTGGTCTGGCGCGCAGGGCTCTCTAGCGATGAAGGCCATTGTAAATGAAGTCGGCGAGCTTGGGGCGGTCAGCCTCTTTGCAGCCGGCAACGACAGCCAAAATCTAGACCTTAATTTTAAACTGCCTTCCAGCACGGTTTACGAAAGCCCATATGTACTAGTGATTGGTTCTAGTACCGAAAATGGCAAGCGTTCTGATTTTAGTAATTATAGCGATACAATTGTGGATGTGTATGCCCCAGGTAGTAACATTATGTCTACTGTACCAACGGGTTCTGCTCAAGAGCCATTTGACTCTCTGGCGATTTCAAATAATTATCGCAATAGCTTTGAAAACGAGGCAAGCCTTGCTAATATCTCTGTCCAGCAAGAGCTAAATGGCAACTTAGTGCCTATTACCCCATCTCTTAGTGATAAAAAAGTAAGTGATGGCAGCCACTCCATGGCGCTAACACTTAACCCGGGTAGTTACGAGTATTCAGCGCCGCTATATCGTTATTATACTATGATGAGCCTAGGCGATGTAAGTGCCGATGTAAATGGGCTTGGTTCTAAAATGCTAGGCTTCTACCTCTCTACCGACCAGAGTTACGCCATGACTACAGATTCCGAAATGAAGAGCCTCGGCATCATGGTTAAAACTACCGATGGGAAGATGGGCACTGCCGCGCCTGTAGATTGTGATGAAACATCGCCTGGAAGTGGTATAGGGTATTGTAATTACAATCTACCAGACAATACAGACTACACAGATTTTACCATGGCGATGATTCTAAGCTCCCAGGTAGAGTCTGATTACACCTTCTACATGGATGCTCTTGGCATTGGCGACAAAACAGCAACGGTGAGCTACAAATACATGAGTGGTACATCCATGTCTACACCAGGTGCCACGGGCGCCCTGGCGGTCCTACTTGGCAATACTACTAGTACGCCAACTGCGGATGTAGCTAAAACCATGCTACTCTCACGCGTTCGCAAGATTTCCCTAACTGAGTTTCCATCTAAGACCGGAGGCATTATTGACCTATCGATCAATAGTACAGCATATGCACCAGTAATTACAGACGCTAGTGCAAAGGACAGCCAGTTTGTTCTAAAAGGCAAGAACTTCGTAGCTGGCAGCAAAATTACCCTAACTAAAGCCGGCCCATACGATGATTCTAGTGAAATAAATGTCACTACTAATTCCGTGATCAAGAGCGACCAGATTATTATTAACTTTGCGGGCGCAGCACCAAAAGGCCTATTCTATGTAACTGTAACTGCACCAGTGGAAAGGGGTGGCCAAAGCACTAAACGAATGCTTTACTCTAGTACCTCTGATAAAGTATATGAAAACACTCTCTCCTTAGTGCCAGATTTTGAGAAGAGTGATGATATCGCATCTTTCAACAATAATAGCCTTAATGGCTTTGCAGTAGAACATGATGGCTATATGTATGTAATGGCTGGAACATCTGCGGGCTTTGTCACGAAAATGACCTATCTCTATCGGTATGATTTTGCGGCGGACAGTTGGCAAAAGATGGCAAGCATCCCAGCAGATTTTTACACGGCTAAGGGCGCAGAGATAGATGGGAAAATATTTGCGTTCGGCACAAATGGGGAAGTACCAAAGGGGTATGTCTATGATATTGCAGGTAACAATTGGGAGGAGTTAGATCTAAGTGAACTAGGTTCAATGGGTGTAACGGCACTTTCCCTAGAAAACCATAATGGGCAGTTAGTTATTACCTACGCTATAAGTGAAACTCAGCCTGGGCCAAGCGATAAGTTATATACCTATGACTACAAAAGTGGCGCCATAGAACCATTTGCCACATTGAATGTCCCAGTTTACGGAGAAACTGCCCAGACAACTAAAGATGGTCTGTATGTTATGGGGTATACAGATACTAATAAGACCTCCATGCCGGTGTTGCAGCTAGTCAAGCCAGATGGCAGCGTAGAAACATTAACGGATGCGTTTGGAAAATTAGCAGAAGATGCCCTATTTAGTAATCGAATTAAAGCTGTAGTTCCACAGTTTGCAATGGACCTTGCAGCGGTAGGGGATAAGCTAGTGCTAGTTGGTCCAGCCAATTATGCTGCTGGTACAGATACCTTTGTCCTTGAAGATGGCCAGTTTGTGCCATACGAGCGCAGGCTCAGCGATGCTCTATTATCTAGTATAATCGCATTAGGGCATGACGGCCGCATTTATGCCATGGCCTTTGCGCCTATGGAAGAAAATCGCGTTGCCTTTAGGTCCAGCCAAATGGTAGAGCCAGAAAAAGAGCCAGAGGAACAGAAAAAACAAGAAGAACCAAGAGAAAGCGACACTATAAAGCCTACTATCCCTAAAGCTCCAAATTCAGGCGAAGGCGATGACAATAATCTTGGGCAAAACAACAATGCGACCGTAATAACCATATCTCTTGCTATAGTCGCCGCAGTTTCGCTCGTCTATTGTGTAAAAGTAGCTTATAGCCAGCGAGCACGAAAAAACGCCTAGATGGCGCCTTCCATCATATAATTATCGCATTACGCATTTTTGCAAAAATTGCAATTTTGCGTAATAGGTGCTATAAACGACATCTACATCACAGGCTCTAATGCTTTTCTCGCTGGTAGTGACCTTGCCACGCTCTTTGTGGGGCGGACTTACACCATTGAAGTTTATCCGTTCTCTTTTGCCGAATTTGTCGAGTATTTTGGCTACAGGGATAAATATGAAGCCCTAGAGAAATATGTAGAGGAGGGCGGTATTGCCGGCTCGTATGAATACGATACTCTTAAAAAGAAATATAGCTACATCAAAGAGGTTTACGATACGATGATTGTGCGAGACATCGAAGATAAGCACGGAGTGAAAAACCCTGCTGTGATGGATGGTGTTTCTGATTTTCTGATGGATAATATTTCAAAGCCAACCTCCGCTCGTAATATTGCCAATGTTTTGAAATCTAACCATCTTGAAGCAACTGACAAAACCATCGGTGCGTATATGAAGTATCTCTGCGAGGCGTATGCGTTCTATAAGGTGCGTCGCTACGATATCAAGGGTAAACGCTATCTCGCATCTACCGACAAATACTACTTATCAGACCACGCTTTCCGCTATGCTAAACTCGGCACAAAAACACCAAACTTTGGCGATGTTTACGAAAATATCGTAGCGATAGAGTTGATGCGGAGGGGTTACGAGGTGTATGTTGGAGCAATGCGGAACGGCGAGATTGATTTTGTCGCAATCAAGGATGGCGAGAAGACTTACATCCAAGTTTCCTATACGATTACCGAGCGTGAAACGATGGAGCGTGAAGTCGCTCCTCTCATCAATATACCTGGTGGCTATAGCAAACTCCTCATCGCTGGCACGAGGCAACACGAGATGCAATATGAGGGCATCCGCGTTATTGATATTACTGATTGGCTGTTGGAGGAATAGTGCTAGAGAAGTAAAAAATAAGCCCTAAGGCTTGGCTGGGGATGAGGGATATAAACCCTGCGCCGTTGTTTTGCTTCGCAAAACCGGGCAGGGGCGAACCCGGGCTCGAATCCCTGATTCCACTAACGTGGAATCTAAAAAACGACCCTACGGGTCATTTTTTACATTCCATGGCTGGGGATGAGGGATTCGAACCCCCGAATGACGGGACCAGAACCCGTTGCCTTACCGCTTGGCGAATCCCCAACGTCGTTCTTGGGAAATGCGTTCGGCGAACAACCAACCGAACGCGTACAACTTGAACTCTTTTATTTTATCACGAAACGCTTAGCCCCGCAAGACCTTTTTTTATCGAAATGCTTATGCTATAATAAATACATTATGGAAGAGAAGACATTATTATCAAGCCGACCGGAACCTCAAAAAGTTGATCCCGCTCTGGAACCTCAAAAAGTCGCTCCAGTACCGGAGTTAGAACGCGTTGCCCCGCCGACCGCATACAAGAAAGTCGCCCCGGGTATCGAGCCGGGCCTACTACACCCGCTCGATAATATCGAAGACGTCGACGATTTTTACGCCGCGATTAACCGCGAGCATCTCCAGAAGGCTCTGTCGCCGGAACGTCCCTATACCTACTGGACGATTGAGCTTTACGACAAAAAGAATGGTATCCGCGGCGGCGGTGGGCTAGGCGTCCTCGCGGCCGATACGCGAAGAGTCGCCGAGCAGATGAACGTCCCGCTGACCTTGATTACTCCCTTCTACCCCTCCGAGCAGCATCAAAAATGTAGTATAAACGACAACAATGGTTTTTCCTTCCAAAATCAAACCGAGTCTATCCCGGTCGACTACAAGGACTACGGTTTTACTTTTCTTGATACCGTAAACATTAAGGCTAACAAGGGTCTAGTCAAGCTCGACGTCGTCGAAAAAGTCTTGGGCAGTACGCGCTTGCTTTGTATTACCGAGCCTGGCTTCGGAGAGCTTTATTCCGGCGACTCCGGCGGCGACCACCGCCTTTACCAGGAAGTCGCGCTCGGCTTTGGCGGCTACCAGGCCTTGAAACTTGCCGGCTTGAAGCCCGCGATTATGCAACTCAACGAGGTCGCGACTTTCTTCGCCGCTCTCGCGAGGCTGGACGAACTCGCCTCGAACGGCATGGACTTTTACGAAGCGGTCGTCTATACAAGAAAGCATACCCTTTATACGAACCATACGCTCGTCCAGGCGGCCGAGGCGACTTTTAACTATGCCCAGTTCGAGCGTTATGTTTTCCCAAATCTAAAGTCTTCCGCCGTCAAAAAGTGGCTTTCTGACAAATTCGACAATGGCTATATTAAGCTTAGTACCGTAACGATTGAAATCGCCGAGCTCCGCTCCGGCGTCAGCAAGCTTCATGCTCGCGTCGCCAATTATCGCGAAATCTCCGGTAAGAAGGTTAAATTTAAGGCCGTTACCAACGGTATTGATATTCCGACTTGGACCGCTAAGCCGGCCGTGGACTACTTGAAGGAAAAGCAAATCCTCGACAAGTTTTTCCTTCCGACTGCCGACTACGTCGAAAATCTCGAAGCCCTTACTGCCGAAGATGTCAAGAAAATCAAGCTCGCTGGCCGGGTCGAACTAAATACCGTCCTAGAACGCCGCGTCGACCAGTACGGAAATCCCGTCCATATCCCGGAAGACGCCCTACTCTTCGAGTTTAAGCGCCGCTTCGTCGACTACAAGCGCCCTTGGCTACCCTTTACCGACCCGATTCGTTTGAAAAATATCCTCGAAAAATACAATGCCCATTATATTCTCTCCGGCCGCGTCCATGAAGGCGACTTTACCATGACCGGTCGCCTTGCCGGCGTCCTCGAGACGATTGATAAAGACCCGGTTCTAAAGGCCCGCGTCCACTATCTCCCCGATTACGACGAGGAGCTCGGTCGCGCGCTCTCGGTCGGTGCTAATATCTCGATTAATACTCCGATTGTCGGACTCGAAGCTTGCGGGACTTCTTGGATGAAAGATATCGTCAACTTCGGTATCCTCGTCTCGACCCACGACGGCGGTGTTGCTGATTGCCCGGCGGACTCCTATCTTAACATCTCCGGCGAAACCGAGGCGGAAGAAGTCGAAAGTCTCTACGAGCGGATGAACGAAGCGGCGGCGGCTTGGAATAATGCTTTCGAGCTCGAGTCTATTCTTAAAACCGAGCTCAAAAACTTCCTCCCGGTCATCTCCGGTACCCGAATGCTGAAAGACTATTTAGAATACCTATTTCCTGAGAAGTCTTAAAGTACTTTTTAGCTGAATCTGAGCGCACCCGATTCGGAGAGGCTTTTCACGGACCGGGGTCCTGTAACCGTGTGTTATGGGGTGGTCCGACTGAAAAGCCTCGACGAATCGGACGTAAGCGAAAATGAAGATAAAAAGTACTTTAAGACTTCTCAGGGTATTTTAAGATTTCTTTTATATTTCAGTAGTATTATGGTATCATAGAATTAACGAAAGGAAGATTATGAGAATATTATATGTAGAAGATGAAAAGTACTTGGCCGACGCGGTTATCCATGTTTTAGATAAATCCGGTATTTCTGTCGAATGGGCGGAAGACGGCGAGCAGGGTTTGGAGCTTGCGATGAAGCCGATTTACGACGCAATTGTCCTGGACGTCATGCTTCCGAAAATGTCTGGCTTCGATATTTTGAGGACGATTCGCGAGCGTGACGTCAAGACTCCGGTTATTATGCTTTCTGCTTTGAGTCAAGCCGAGGATAAAATCAGGGGTCTGAACTACGGCGCGGACGACTATTTGGCGAAGCCGTTTAAGACCGCCGAGCTCGTCGCGCGTCTTCGCGCGCTTAACCGCCGCCCGGCGCTCCAAGACGACCGCTTAATCAACTTCGCTGACCTCTCCTATAATATGGAGGAGCGGACCTTAAACGGCGAGCCTCTGACCGAAAAAGAGGGCGAGCTAATCGAGACCTTGATGAAAAATCCCGACCGAACCCAGAGCAAAGAATATCTCTTGAATCACATTTGGGGTAGCGATAATTACGGCGGCGAAAACTACGTCGAAGTTTATATTTCGCACCTCCGCGACAAATTAAAGAAAATCGGTAGCAAGACCCAGATTAAGACCCTCCGCGGTCTCGGCTACAAAATCGTTTCTAAAGAATTGGAGTAAAAAATGAGCAAGGCTAATACTAAAGAGCAAAAACAAAAGCGACCCGTAGCAGACAAGTCGACCGAGCCGGCGATGTTTAAAAAGTTAAAACGTAAGTTTATCATCAATAGCGTCGTCGCTTCGGCCGCCGTCCTGCTGGTCGCCTTCTCGACCGTCTACGTTATCGCTTACAACGCCAGTAAAGGCGGTGGCCGTCCGAAGGAGCAATTCCGGCTCAACGTCTCGGACGACGTTTCCGTAATGTTTGAAGAGCGACTCGAAAACGAGCGCGAGAACCATCTAAACACGCTCCTACTCTCGCTCATTATTACCGGTATTAGCCTCGAAATTATCGTCGCGATTTTCTCTTTTCTTCATGCCGAATCGTCGATCAAGCCGGTCCGCGACGCCTATGAAGCTCAGAAAAACTTTATCGCCAACGCTTCGCACGAAATTAAGACTCCGCTCGCCGTAATTCAAGCCAACCTCGAGGCTGCCGACATCAAGGGCAATCCTTGGCTCGACAACGTCGCTAAAAAGACCGAAGACCTCGCCGCGCTCAACAACCAGCTCCTCTCGCTCGCGCGAATGGAGTCCCATACCGACGAAATTAAACTCGAAAAAATTGACCTAAAAAAGACCGTCGAAGACGCCGTGGGCTGTTACGTTCCGAAGTTAAACGAAAAGGGAATTAAGCTCAGAATCAACGTTGCGGGAGGCGCCAATCTCGAAAAGACTCTTAACCTCGCCGAGTTTAACCAGCTCCTAAATATCTTGCTCGACAACGCAATAAAATATTGCGACCAAAAAATTACGGTTACTATCTCCGACAAGTCTGTTACGGTTAAAAACGATGGCGCGACTATCTCCCCCGAAAATCTTCCCCATATCTTCGACCGTTTTTATCAAACCGACCAGACCAAATCCGGCGTCGGCCTCGGCCTCGCCATCGGCAAAGCCATCGCCGAGCACAACAAGTGGCATCTTTCAGTAGATTCAGACAAGAAAAGTACTACCTTTAGCATTGAATTATAAGGCAACACCAAATAGGCTTTTGACTGAGTCTGAACGAACCCGATTTGCTGAGGCTTTTCACGGACCGGGGTCCTGTAACCGTGTGTTATGGGGTGGTCCGACTGAAAAGTCGAAGCAAATCGGACGTGAGTGAAAAGGAAGCCAAAAGCCTATTTGGTGTTGCCCGATAAAGTATGCTATAATGGTTGGGTGTTTAAACTACTGAAATATCTCAAGCCCTATTGGTGGCAAGTCCTTATCTTACTCGCGAGCGTAGCCTTACAGACCTGGTCGACGCTCCAGCTTCCGGCTTTGATGTCCGAAATCGTCAACAAGGGTATCGTTACTGGCGATACCGCCGATATTTGGTCGACCGGCGGCTTGATGCTAGTCTGGGTCGCTCTTTCGGTCGTCGGCGCGGTTTTATCTTCCTTTTTCTCGTCGCGCGTCGGGACGGCGGTCGCGCGCGATATGCGTACTGACCTCTATGAAAAAATCTTATCTTTCTCTTTTGCAGAAATCGATAAGTTCTCGACCGCCTCGTTGATTACCCGTACGACCAACGACGTTATCCAAGTCCAGCAGACGATGGTAATGATTTTGTCGATGCTACTACGCGCCCCGATGATGGCTATTACCGCGATTTTTCAGGCGATTGCGACCGCCCCGAATATGACTTGGATTATTGCGCTAGCCGTTGTCGTCGTCCTTGCGCTAGTGATTTTGATTTTGGCGATCGTGATGCCGAAGTTCAAAATTTTCCAACAGCTCCTTGATAAAATTACCCTACTGACCCGCGAAAACTTGACCGGCCTCCGCGTCATTCGTGCCTTCAACAACGAAAAACTCGAAAAGCGCAAGTTCGAAGCGGCCAACTCCGAAATTACTGGCGTCTATCTTTTTATCAACAAAGTTATGGCTTTGACTAGCCCGCTTATTATGTTCGTCTTTAACGGTACGACTCTGCTCTGTATTTGGGTCGGTATCTCGTTGATGCAAGAAGATATTAGCTACCTCGGCGACATGATGGCCTTCATGCAGTATGCGATTCAGGTCATTATGTCCTTCCTCTTCTTGACGGTTCTGTTTGTTATTCTCCCGCGCGCCAACGTTTCGGCTAGCCGGATTAATACGATTCTTCATACCCGTCCGAAGGTAATTTGGCCCAAGAAAACCGTCGGTACTCCCGAAAAAACTTCCTCGGTCGAGTTCAAAAAAGTCTCGTTCGCCTACGCCGGCGCCGAGGTCAACGCGCTCGAAAATATTTCCTTCAAAGCCGTCGCCGGCGAGACGGTCGCCTTTATCGGCTCGACCGGCTCTGGGAAGTCCACGCTCGTCAATCTCGTCCCTCGCCTGTATGACGCGACGGCGGGGACGGTTCTAGTCGACGGCCTCGACGTCAAAGCCTACGAAAAAGACGATTTAATGCGCCGCCTCGGCTACGTCCCCCAGCGCGCTGTGCTTTTCTCCGGCAACGTTAAAAGTAATATTACTTTCGGTAATTTAACCGCTACTCCTTCCGAAATTGAGCAAGCCGCCAAGATTTCTCAAGCTAAAGAGTTTATCGAAAAACTCGAAGAACAATACAATTCCCATATTGCCCAAGGCGGGACCAATGTCTCCGGCGGCCAAAAGCAGCGCCTCTCGATTGCTCGCGCCGTCGCTAAGAACCCCGAAATCTACATCTTCGATGACTCGTTTTCGGCTCTCGACTTAAAGACCGACGCCAAGCTCCGCCGGGAGCTAAAGACTATTACTAAAAACGCCGTTGTTCTCATCGTCGCCCAGCGCGTCTCGACGATTAAAGACGCCGACCAAATCATCGTTCTCGACGAAGGCCGAGTCGTCGGCAAAGGTAAACATTCCGAGCTTCTCGAGACCTGCGCCGTTTATCGCGAAATCGTCCAGTCCCAATTTTCCGATCAGGAATATCAAGCCGAAGTAAAGGCGGCTAAGAAGGAGCAAAAAGATGCCTAGACCCAAAATGACTACCGAAAAGCCCAAAAATATCAAGGCTGCGACCGTTCGGCTCGTCCGCGCGCTTAAGCCTTGGCGTGCCTCGGTAATTGCCGCTTGTATCTTTGCCGCCGGCTCGACCGCCCTAGCGATTTTCGGACCGTCTATCCTTGGTAATATGACTACCGATGCCGTAGCTAGTCTCTCGACTTCCCCGGATCACCAAATCGATTGGCCTCCGATTGTTAGCTCGGTCGTTACGCTAATTATCCTCTATATAGTTTCCGGGCTCTTCTCCTACCTCGAGAATTACCTCATCGGTCGCGCGACCGCCAAGCTCGGCCAAGACCTCCGTAGTAAGCTCCTCGCGAAAATCTCTCGCCTCCCGATTTCTTACTTTGACCGCCACCAATTCGGCGATACGCTCTCTCGAATGTCCAACGATATCGATATTATGACCGAGTCGCTCCAAAATTCGCTTTCCGAGACGATTAGCAATATCGTTTTGCTCGTTGGTACGCTCGTTATGATGCTGACGATTTCCCCTCTGCTTTCGCTCGTCGCGGTTATTACAATCCCAATCTCGCTCATTTTCGTAGCCAAGACCGCTAAGTCCGCCCAAAAACATTTCCACGCCCAACAAAATACTCTCGGCCGCCTCAATAGCAACATCGAGGAAAGTTACTCTGGTAGCCTCGTTATCAAAACCAACTCCCATGAGGCCGCGTCTATCGCCGCCTTCAAAAAGACCAACGAGGAGCTTTACGTCGCCGGTTGGAAAGCCCAGTTCTTTAGCTCGCTCGCCTTCCCGACTACCCATTTCTTTACTAACCTTGGCTACGTCGCGATTTGTGTCCTCGGCGGCCTCCAGGTTATTGCCAAGACTATTACGATCGGCGACATCCAGGCCTTTATCCAATACGTCAACCAATTCAATCGCCCGATTACTAGCCTCGCTCAGATTACCAGTACGCTCCAACTTACCCTTGCCGCCTCCGAACGGGTCTTTACTTTCCTCGACGAGCCGGAAGAGGCCCCGGACCACGACCCCGCTCGTACGATTAAAAAGGTTGAAGGTAAAGTCGACTTCCACCATATGAGCTTCGCCTATACTCCGGACAAGCCGGTCATTAAAAACTTTACCGCGACTATCTGGCCGGGCCAGCAAGTCGCGCTTGTCGGCCCGACTGGCGCCGGCAAGACGACCGTTATTAATCTTTTAATGCGTTTCTATGATCCGACTTCCGGTTATATTACTATCGACGGTACGCCGATCGCCGAGATGAAGCGCAGTAGCGTCCGCGCCCTCTTCGGAATGGTGCTCCAGGATACTTGGCTCTTCTCCGGGACGATTGAAGAAAACTTAAAATATGGCAACGAGAAGGCGACCCACGACGAAATCGTCAAGGCTTGTAAAGAATGTCATGTCGACCATATTATCCAGGGGCTACCCAAGGGCTACAAGACGAAAATCTCCGAAGATAGCGATAATATCTCCGCCGGCGAAAAACAGCTTTTGACTATCGCTCGCGCGATGATTGCTAATCCTCCGATGCTGATCCTCGACGAGGCGACCTCCAACGTTGATACCCGGACCGAACAGCTTATCCAAGACGCGATGACTAAACTAACCAAGGGTCGGACCTCCTTTGTAATTGCCCATCGCCTCTCGACTATTCGCGACGCCGACCTGATTCTCGTCATGAAAGAAGGTAATATCGTCGAGCAAGGTACTCATACCGAGCTCTTGAAGCAGAACGGCTTTTACGCCGAACTCTATAACTCCCAATTTGCAAAATAGTGGTATAATGAGAGTATGAAAGAATTACCATCTTGGGATGAATACTTTATGGAGATTGCCGATAAGGTCGCCGGCCGCAGTAAAGATCCCTCAACTCAGCTTGGTTGTGTTATTGTCGACCCGAACCATCGCCCGGTTTCGTTTGGTTACAACGGTATGATTCAAGGCGCGGACGAGTCGAAAATGACCCTTTCCGAGCGCCCGATGAAATATTACTTCGCGATCCACTCGGAGATGAACGCCCTGCTCTTCGCTCGGCGCGACGTCTCGGGCTGTACCCTTTATAATACCGTCGCGACTTGCGAAAACTGCCTGAAGTATTGTCTCCAGGCCGGTATTACTCGCTTTGTCTACCGCCGCCTCCGAGTTAGTTCCCACTACGAGGCCCGCAAACAATCGATGACCAATATCGAGACCGACGAGGCGGTTGTTCGCCTTCTCGCTTCGATGCCGGAGGTAGAGACCTTAAATTTAGAAAATGGCAAGACTTACGTCGAGGACATTCTCGACTCCTACCCCGAGGGCTCGGAGGAGCGCAAGCGCCTCGAAAAATGGGCTAAATAAGCTCTAAAATCTCCGCCTGGATTTCTTCCGGCGACGGGGAAGCGTCGACTTTTATCAATCCAAATTCATCGGCGATTTTTAAGTAGGCCGCGTTAACTTTATCTTGGAACTCGGTCGGTTTCGACTCGAAAGTATCCGAACTCGAGAGGTCGTCTCGTCCGGTTTCGCGCCGTAGTCGCTCGTCGTCCGGTAGTGTCAAGACTATCCCGAGGTCCGGCTTCAAATATCTCTCCGGCATCATTTCTTTCGTTAGCCGAATAATCCGCGAGCGACTTACGCCCTGTCCGTAGCCTTGGTAGGCGAGCGTGGACCACCAATTTCGCGCCGAAAAGACGTAGCCCCCCTCGCGCAAAACCGGCGCCGCGAGTTTATGCCAGAGTTCTTTCCTCGCCGCTGTGAATAATAGGACATGCGTCATCGGCTCCAGATCGTACTTTTTCGATTTGATGATTTCGCGGAGCTTGTGCGCCGCCTCGAGCTCGCCGTCCGGCTCATGTAGGGTCAAGACCGGCTTGCCAAGCTCCTGGAAATGTTCGGCCAGTAGCTCGACTTGAGTCGATTTCCCGGTCGCGTCTTGTCCTTCGATTACGATATATTTTCCTACCATATAATCTCCTTTTTACCATGCGCTTTAAGATAATCATTGGTTTTTGAAAACGGCTTCGAGCCGAAAAATCCCGCGCTTGCCGAGAGCGGGGAAGGGTGGGCCGACTCTAGAATGAGATGTTTCGAAGCATTAATTAGTGATTTTTTTGCGCGCGCGTCGCGCCCCCAGAGAATAAACACGAGGTTCTCCCGCGTCTCGTTCAAATGTCGAACGACCGCTTCGGTAAAAGTTTCCCAACCATGCCCGCGGTGCGACCCCGGGCGATGCGCCTCGACCGTCAAAACATTGTTGAGTAGTAATACCCCCTGCTCTTGCCAACTTTTCAGCGAACCCGATTGATTTTGATGGCTACCAATATCGGAGTCAATCTCCTTGTAGATATTGACGAGGCTCGGCGGGATTTTCGCCGTACTCGGTACTGAAAAGGCGAGACCATGCGCCATCCCCGGGGTATGATAAGGATCTTGCCCGAGAATGACGACTTTGACTTCATTGAGGTCGGTCGTAAACGCTCGGAAGACTAACGATTTCGGCGGGAAGACGATTTTGTTTTTGTATTCTTCCCGCAGAAACTGCGATAGTTCCAAAAAGTAGGGTTTAGCAAACTCGCTCTCAAGAAACGGCTTCCAGCTATCGTGCATCCGGGCCTTCTATCTGCCCACTATTTTCGTCGCGAGGAGTTGCGTTTTCCGGAGTATCGACCTCTCCTTTAACCTCCTTCACGCTAGCTTTTTTGCAAGATTTCCCAGTACAACACTTCGCAATAATCAGCCCGCCGACGACTAGAACTAAGAAACAGCCGACCGCCCCGAGAATAAACCCGAGCGTACTATAGTCGTCGACCGTCTTGGTCTCCTCGGCAATCTCTTCTTTGGTGTCGGTCGTCTCAGTAGTCGCGGTAGCATTCTTCCGTCCTTCCGGCGGCGTCTCGGAATTGATCGCGACCTCCGCCCCGGCGACATAGAGCTTGTGGCCGTTAGCGTAAATATTCTTGTTTTCCTTATCGTCGTTGTCGAGGCTAGAGATATAGCTATCGCCTTCGAGGACGACGACCGAGTCGGCGTCGAGATGGACCGAAAGTAGTTCGGCAGTATTGTCGCCGTTAATCGTCCCGCGGTAGTAACTGTCTTCGGATAGCGCCATCGAAAGCGAGGAGATATTATCTACGATAATCCCGCCTCGGATTTCCTGCGCGCTCGCCGTTAAGGTTACCTGCCCGCCGTTCGAGCCGCTATTCCCCCAGCCGCCGGTCTGGATCCGGAGGAAGTCGCCTGATTCATTGGTAAAGGTATTGTTCTCGAGGTTAATCTCGGCCGTTGTATTTGTTACAAAGAAAGTGTCGCCGTTCTTAACCGTAATATTCGAGTCGGTCGCTTCGAATTCTCCGACCCCTTCGTCCGCATCGCCGGACATCGATTGGTAGATAAAGATACCCTTATAGGTCTCGCTTTTACCGTTGTGTTGGGTATTATTAGCAATCATCTTAACGCCCTCGAGCGAAACCGAGTTTTTACCCTCGATGACAACGCCCTCCGAAACCGTCGACTCGAGCGTAGCGTCTTTTACGGCAACATCCGCGGTCGAGTAAATGACCGGCGAACCGACCCCGTTCGACTTGTACGAGCCGCCTGCGATCGTCATCGTCCCGCCTCCGCGGTCGCTCCGAATCGGCGCCGAAGAATTTCCATCGGTCTCGGCGGTTACATAAGTCGCCGTCAGCGTCCCGCCGCCGGTAACCATTAGCGCGCCGGAATTATTACTGGTCGTCTTAATCGTCGTATTCGAAATATTCAAAATCCCCTCGCCGTAGGCAAAAGCGCCGTTGGCATGGGCCCCGTCGGTCGTCAGAGTCCCGCCGGTAATATTCATCGTCCCGCCAGATACAAATACCGCCGCATTCGTCCCGTAGAAGTCGGCGCTGTCGCCATCGTCGCTTCCGGTCTTAGTAATCGTCGGGTTTGCGAGCGTTACCGTCCCGCCGGTCATCAAAATCGCGTTTTCCGCGTCGCCGGTACTTTCGTAAGTCTGTCCGTCGGTCGACAGGTCTTCGCTAATCGTCAAAACCCCGGAATGAGCTACGCTCGAGCTACTCGAACTCCCGCCCGGCGCTTCTCCACCCGGGCCTTTCGTCATCGTCCCGGCCGCACCCGTCGGCGGCTCGGCATAAACGCTCGGTACGAGCGCCGCCGTCGAGAGCGCCGCAACTAAGGATAGGCTAATGATTGTCGATTTTTTAATCATAACTAACTCCACTTATTTATTCTAGTATAACCGTTTTAAGGTTTCTTGACAAGTCTGTAATTTTCTCAAAGAATATTATATAATATAGTAAATGGAAATTCGACTCAATAAGTTTCTCGCCGAACGCCTCGGCCTCTCGCGCCGCGAAGCCGACGACGCTATTGCCGCCGGCCGAGCCAAGATAAACGACCGGGTTGCCGTCCTTGGCGCTCGCGTCGCGGAGGGGGACGAAGTTGTTTTTGACGGCCGGCCGGTCGGGTTCGAAAAGGAATATACCTATCTCGTTTTTAACAAGCCTGTCGGCTACGTTTGCTCGCGCAAAAAACAGGGCGAAAATGATACGATTTATAGTCTTCTCCCCGAGAAGTACCGGAGTCTCAAGACCGTCGGTCGTCTCGACAAAGATACTTGCGGCCTTCTACTCTTGACCGACGACGGCGACCTCGCTTTCGAGCTGACCCATCCTAAATTTATGAAGTATAAAGTCTACCTCGCCGTCCTCGATCGCTCGCTCGAGCCTCTCCACCAACAAATGATCGCCGACTTCGGCGTCGACCTCCCGGACGGGAAGAGCCGGCTCGACTTGACCTGCCTCGACGGCGAGACTAAAGAAGCGCGTAAGGTTTGGCAAGTTGGTATGAGCGAAGGGCGAAATCGCCAAATCCGCCGGACCTTCGCCGCTCTCGGCTATCGCATCGAGTTTCTAAAGCGCCTTGAATTCGACGGCCTCGCCCTCGGCGACCTCGAGGAAGGTTCCTTCCGCCTCGTCCCCCGCCCGAAAAATTAGCCCCACAAAATAATTTTTTGTGGTATAATGTAGTTATTGACCAAGAAACATTTCAATCGAACGGAGACGAAAGCACTTTTAAGATAATTATTAAACAACACGAGTCCATTAGATTGGAGGTTGAGGACGGCCGCCTAAGGTCGTTCCGATCCTGCCAATCGCTGGACCGGCGGCTCCGTTTGCGTTTCTTGGTCGAATACGCAAGTTAGGCGGCCGTCCTGAGCCCTGGGTAGATGCCGAGAGCGTCTGCTCACAGAATCGAACGATTAAGTCGTCTGCTTGTAGAGTAGACGACTTCTTGCTGGTCTAGGCAGTTTGCGAGAGAGCATAGCAAGTCCGACGCTCGAGCAATAATAAGAGAGAGGTATAAAACGCTTTAGTTTTGATACCCCAAAATAAGTAAAAAAGAAGGAAGTAAGGAGGCAAATGGGAAACCATACCAATACAAATCAAACTAATTTGAAATACCTTAAGGGTACTAGAGTTTTATCACCCAGCTCGAGTACCCTTAAGGGAGTTCAACTTATTACGTTTGTAATGGTT